>NZ_CP049245.1 GCF_011046245.1 Allorhizobium pseudoryzae | reverse complement strand
AGACCGCGATCGCGAACAGGGCGATCGCTTCTCCCGCAAGCGCGGAAACATGCCAGAGATGCTCCGCTGCACGCCAGGCATTTGCCATGCCACCCAATCCGAGGACGATGCCGAAGGCGGCGGCCGGAATGACGGGGATGGCGATCGTGGCGGGCTCATCAGGCGCCTTCGCGTCGGTGGATGGGATCAGGTTCACGTCTGCTCTCCAGGACTTTCGAGAGGCATTAGCCGAACCGGACGTTGCAAGATTGGACGATCGTGCCCTTCGGCGATCCGCGCAGCACCCGTCATCCCAAGGAGCGGATTCGACAATCCGTCGATCGGACATAGCTTTATCGAGACCGGACGCTTGCCGCAGGAGGATGAAATGTCGAACGCAAATGCTAAGCAGTCGGGAACATTCAGGATCGGTGGTGACCTTGAGGTCAATAGCTTGGGTTATGGTGCCATGCGCATCACCGGGCGCGGCATCTGGGGAGAGCCCGCAAACCGCGCCGGCGCGCTGGAGACCCTGCGTCGATTGCCGGAACTTGGTGTCAATTTCATCGATACGGCCAATTCCTATGGCCCTGACATCTCGGAGCAACTGATCCGCGAAGCTCTGTACCCTTATGATGGGCTGGTGATCGCAACCAAGGCAGGACTCGTTCGGACGGGGCCAGATGCCTGGCATCCTCTGGGGCGCCCAGAGTATCTCATCCAGGAAGCCTATCGCAGCGCGTGGAAGTTAGGGGTCGAGCAGATCGGCCTCTGGCAACTGCACCGCATTGATCCGCGCGTGCCGCGAGACGAACAGTTCGATGCCATCCGTCAGTTACAGTCGGCGGGCATCATCCGCCATGCAGGCCTTAGCGAGGTCACCATCGAGGACATCGAGGCCGCGCGAGAGGTCTTTCCTGTCGCCACCGTACAGAACCGTTTCAATCTTGCCGATCGTGGCAGCGAAGACGTGCTGGATTACTGCGCGGCAAATGGCATCGGCTTCATTCCCTGGTATCCGCTGGCTGCCGGACAACTGACCAAACCGGGATCGATCCTTTCTCAGTTGGCCAATCAGAAAGGTGTATCCGCCAGCCAGATCGCCCTGGCCTGGACGCTGAAGCGCAGTCCCGTCATTCTGCCGATCCCGGGCACATCCCAGGTATCGCATCTGGAAGAGAATGTGGCGGCGGCCGGTGTCGAACTGACCGATGACGAGTTCAGTCAGCTTGACGAGGCCGGTCGTCAGGAATGACGTGGCGGCACGCCCCTCCGGCAGTCTCTTCCGTGACATCGCAAGGTCTTGTCGCAGGCATAGCCTGCGGCATGTTGCTGTCGGCTCGAACAGCCGGATCGGCATCGTGCGCCTTCCTTTTTGCGCCCTGATCTTCCTATCAAGCCAGCCGCAGCGAACTAGGCTGAGGCTCTCCATTGAGGAACGAAGATCATGCACCGCTATCGAATAGCATAAGGGCGTTTCGACAGGTTTGCCTTCCATCGCCCAAGCCACCCCCCTCTCCTTCCCGTTTGAAACGGCTGCAACCGTCTTGATTGACGGCTTTGCAGGCAAAAAAGTTTGACTCCATGTCTCCCAATGATACCCCTTTAACCACCCCGATCAGGTCACGCGGGACCGCCGCAGAGAGCCGCTCGCTTTTGCCGCCTTACTTCCTGGCGCTTGGCACGTTTGCCATCGGCACCGAAGGTTTCATGATCGCACCGCTTCTGCCGACCATTGCGCAGGATCTCGGTATGAGCCTGTCGGCCACCGCGACTCTCGTTGTCGTCTTCACGCTTGTGATGTCGATCAGCTCGCCGATTACCACGGTTATGACCGCAAGCCTGAAGCGCCGCAGCACCCTGCTGGTCGCCATGACGCTGTTTACGGCGGGTAACCTCGTTGCGGCTTTTTCATCCTCCTTCGCCACGCTGATGTGTGCCCGCATCCTGATGGCTATTGCCTCGGGGCTTTATGTTCCGGGTGCCAATTCGCTTGCCGGTGTCATCGTTTCTCCGGAAAAGCGTGGGCGTGCGCTTGCCATCGTCAGCGGTGGCATGACAATCGCAATTGCACTCGGCCTGCCGCTGGGTGCCCTGGTCGGCCACACCTTCGGCTGGCGTTCAACATTTCTGGCGGTTGCCGTGATGGGGATCGTCGCGATCCTCGGCATTCTCTATGGGGTACGCCGCGATGCGGGCTCGCAGATTGCGGTTGCCTCGCTATCCGAGCGGGTCGGCGTTATACGGCAGCGGCCGGTGCTGCGTCTTCTTGGGGTCACACTCTTCTGGTCCATCGGCGCCTATACGGCTTATCCTTACGTTGCCCCCTATCTGACGGAGGTTCTGGATTTCGGATCGGCCGGCATTGGCGCGACCGTTTCCATGTGGGGCATTGCAGCAGCCGTCGGCGTCACGGTCGGCGGACGCTTGAATGACAGCTTTGGGTCAAACCGGGTGGTGTTTTGGTCTCTCGTTCTGCTGGGGACATCCTTTGCCACGCTTTCCCTTGCCACGCGGTTGGCGCCCTCCTTTGCGCTGGTGCCGGTGCTTGCGGCAATCGCCGTCTGGGGCTTTAGCGTCTGGTCCTTCTTTCCCGCCCAGATGGCACGCCTGATCGCGGCGGGGCCTGTGTCGCAGGCATCGGTGGCCTTGGCGCTCAATACCTCCACCATGTATCTCGGCTTTTCCATCGGCTCTGCCATGGGTGCAGGCGTCATCGGCACGGGAACGGTCTGGGGCATCGGCGCCATTGCGGCCGTCTCGGAGGTGATTTCAATCGGACTGGATCGCAATCATATCCGCAAGGCATAAAGACGGACCCAGGGTTTGCGCCGTGGATAACAGAATGGAGCCAGAGACGCCCTCTCTGGTTCCATCTCCTTTTCAGGCTCTGGTGATCTGCGGCGACCCCGTACGGGGCAAATAAAAGGGCCGCCACGTTTCCATGGCGGCCCCCTATCGATCTCCTATCGCTCAGGCGCCCATGGCATCCGCCAGAGGCAGGCTGCGAAACCGTTTCCCGGTTGCGGCGAAGATGGCATTGGCCAGAGCCCCGGCCGCTGCCGCCGTGGCAGCCTCACCGACACCACCGGGTGCCTCGTTGTTGTGGATCTGATAGACCTCGATCTTCGGTACCTCATTGATGCGCATGACGCGGTAGGTATCAAAATTGGTCTGGTCCACAGCGCCATCCGTCAGCGTGATACGATTGAACATGGCAGCACTCAGGCCGAAGATCATGCCACCCTGCATCTGGGCGAGAACCGTATCCGGGTTGATCGTGATGCCGCAATCCACCGCAATCACCGACCGGATGAGACCGATCGAGCCATCGGCCGCGACGTCGATTTCGAGAATATGAGCGAGATAGCTGCCGAAAGCGAATTGCAGGCTGATACCGCGACCGCGACCTTTGGGCAATTTTTGACCCCAGCCGGCCTTTTCCGCAGCAAGGTTCAAAACGGCAAGCGCCCGTGGATTACGGCTCAGCATCCGCCGGCGAAACTCCAGCGGGTCTTGGCTCGTGGCGGCTGCCATCTCATCGACGAAACTTTCGATGACGAAGACATTGTGCGTCGGACCGACGCCGCGCCACCAACTGGTGTTCATTCCATCCGGCTCTTGGCGGACGTAATCGGCTAGAACCGCATCTTCGTCATAGGGTGTTTCGGCCGCGCAATCCACGGCATCGGGATCGATCCCATTTTTGAAGGCAGCCGCCGCCCAGCGCGCATAGATGGAAGAACCGGTGACACGGTGCGTGCGGCCCACGAGCCTGCCGCTATCGTCAAGACCGGCCGCCACGCGATCGTAATAGTAGGGCCGGTAATAATCATGGGTCATGTCCTGTTCACGGGTCCAGACCATCTTAACCGGGTAGCGGATATCCCTGAGCAGCTTCGCAGCGATCTCGATGCTGTCGACATCCAGCCTGCGGCCGAAGGCACCACCCATCAACTGGTTGTGGACAACCACCTTCTCCGGCGCAAGCCCGGTCGCATCGGCGACGGCTTTCTGCGCCCGCACCGGCACCTGCGTGCCGACCCAAAGCTCTGCGCCATCCCCACGGATGTGCAACGTGCAATTCAGTGGCTCCAGGGGAGCGTGGGACAGGAAGGGTGATTGATAAATGGCCGAAAGCTTCGTCTTCGCCTTTTCAATCGCCGCTTCTGCACTCTTCTCGTTGCGAATGACTACGCCCTGCACCTTGGACGCCTCATCCATCTTGGCGACGATGCTCTCCAATGTCACTGTTCCATTGGGGCCGTTGTCCCAAGTGATAGCAAGCGCCTCAAGCCCCTGTTTCGCCGCCCACATATGCTCGGCAATCACGGCGATGGCATCATTACCGGACCGCACGATATCAACCACCCCGGGTATCGCCCGCCCTGCCTTCTCATCCATCGACGCGATCGTACCGCCTTTGACGGGGGACATGGCAAGCGTTGCAAACTTCATTCCCGGCCGGCGGATATCGATGCCATAGATGGCGGCACCGTTCACCTTCGTGGCCGTATCCACGCGCCTGGCGCGGGTGCCGATCAGGCGAAACTCGGAAGGCTCCTTGAGCTTGATGTCCGTCGGTACTGCCTGTGTCGCGGCCTCAGGAGCGATCTCGGCAAAAGTGAACTGTGCCTTGGTTAATGGGTTGTGAATGATGCCGCGTTCCACCGTAAGCGTCGACGGATCGACTTTCCAGCGGGCGGCTGCCGCCGAAACCATCATGATCCGGGCGGCCGCAGCAGCCTGGCGCAGACGCATCCAGTCCGAGCGGGTCGACATCGAACCGCCGGTCGCCTGATCATAGAGGTTCGGGTCCATGTATTTGGACATGTCTGGAGGCGCCGCTTCGACCTTCACCTGGTCGAGATCGAGTTCCAGTTCCTCCGCCATCATCATCGCGCTGGAGGTGTAAATACCCTGCCCCACCTCGGTATGCGGCATGATCAGAGTGACGCCTTGGTCATCAATCTTGACGAAAGCGTTCGGAATGAAGGGAGCGGGGCCGGACGCCGCAAAAGCGGCGCGGGTGCGACCGGCATCCGGCAATTGCAGCGAAAGCAGAATGCCGCCGGTTGCAAGGGAAGTGCCCTTGAGAAAGCTGCGGCGCGAATGAAGGTTGTTGATCATCATTGCCTCCTTCAGGCCGACGCCGCAGCGTGGATGGCTTCGCGAATACGCACATAGGTGCCACAGCGACAGATATTGCCTGCCATGGCATCATCGATGTCCGCATCGGTCGGCTTCGGATTGGTGGAAAGCAGCGCAATGGCCGACATGATCTGGCCGGACTGACAGTAGCCGCACTGTACGACTTCCTTTTCCAACCAGGCCGCCTGTACCTTGGCACCGATCGCGTTCATGGCGGCACCTTCGATCGTCGTGATCGGCTGGCCGTCGATCATGTCCATCGTGGTCTGGCACGCACGAACGGCCTCGTCGCCCAGATGCACCGTGCAGGCACCGCATTGCGCGATGCCGCAGCCATATTTCGTGCCGGTCATGCCCAGAACATCACGCAGCACCCAGAGAAGCGGCATGTCGTCCGGCGCCTCTACCTGGTGCGAAACACCATTGATAAGGAGAGTTTTCATCCTGAATGTCCTCTTGAAAAGTTCTCGGGCTAGTTCGCGGAGAGCGTTTTCAGATAGGCGATGATGTCGGCGCGATCCTGATCCTTCGGCACGGCAAGGCTCATGCGCGTGCCTTTGACAATGGTCGTCGGTGCTTTGAGGAACGCATCGAGAGTGCCCTCGTCCCAGGTGAGGCCGGAGGCGGCAAGGGCCGAGGAGTATTTGTACTGCGGCTGGGAGGCGGCAGCGCGACCGACAACGTTCTGCAGGCCCGGACCAACCTTGTTCTGGTCGGTAATCGCATGGCAGGCGCTGCAGCGCGTGAAGAGTTTCTTGCCGTTTTCGGCATCGCCATCGGCAAAGGCCGACGCGTTAGACAATGTCAGGAGAAGCGCCGTGGCAGCGGCAGCGCGAAGGATTGTTCGCATGGCAGACCTCGTGAATTTGCTGCCGGAGCGCTGCGCCGGCGCAAGGGACAATCGGTTGGGGATGGCAGGCGGGCGGGGCACACCCACCTGTCGGGCAGATCAGGACTTGATGAAGGCCAGCATGTCGGCGTTGAGCACATCGGCATTGGTTGTCAGCATGCCGTGGGGGTAACCCTTGTACACCTTGAGCGTGCCCTTCTTGAGCAGCTTGACGGAAAGCTCAGCGGATGCAGCGATTGGCACCACTTGGTCGTCATCGCCATGCATGACGAGCGTCGGCACATCGATCTTCTTCAGGTCTTCGGTCTGGTCGGTCTCGGAAAACGCCTTGATGCCTTCGTAATGGGCCTTGGCGCTGCCGATCATGCCCTGACGCCACCAGTTCTGGATTGAACCCTGTGAGACCTTCGCGCCCGGACGATTGAAGCCGTAGAAGGGGCCGGAAGCCACATCCATGTAGAACTGTGCACGGTTGGCGGCGAGCGCCGAACGGAAGCCGTCGAACACATCCATCGGCGTGCCGTTCGGATTGGTGGCGGTTTTCAGCATCAGCGGCGGGATGGCGGCAACCATGATGAGCTTGGCGACCCGCCCCTTGCCATGACGCGCCACGTAGGCGGCTGCTTCGCCACCGCCTGTGGAGTGACCGATATGGACAGCGTCCTTCAGGTTCAGATGTTCGGCAAGCGCCGCAGCATCGGCAGCATAATGCGCAATGTCATGGCCTTCGCTCACCTGCGTGGAACGACCATGGCCGCGACGATCATGGGCGATGACGCGGAAACCGTGCTGGACGAAGAAAAGCATCTGCGCGTCCCAATCGTCCGAAGACAGCGGCCAGCCGTGATGAAACACGATCGGCTGACCCTTGCCCCAGTCCTTGTAGAAGATGTTCACGCCATCCTTCGTCCTGATGAAATTTTCGGTCATGGGATCAATCCCTTCTAGCTTTGTGTTGGAGGCAGACAGGGCCGGTGTGGCCATTGCGAATGAAAGCGATGCGCCGGCGATCAGCGCCTGCCTTCGCGAAAGTTCGAGCTGGAAATCGTCGCTCATCGTCGTTCCGTAGACTTGAGAGGTTGGTCTGGCCGTACTCGAGACGGCATGCGCAAACCCTAAAGCGTCCGACCGGAACACGATTGTATCTTCCGCCCCTTCGCGAGACGTGACGATCCGTATGTCGTCGATGGTTATCAGTGCTGCTGTTGGGCACGATGATACAAGGCACCGATGGCCGAACCGCCTATTCTTCTCGTCTTGACGAAGAGCAAGGAGAGATAGATGTCAGACAGCTCATATCCGCCGATCGAGCCCTGGCGGACAGGCATCCGAGGAAACTGCCCGCGCTGCGACCAGGGTCATCTTTTTTCCGGTTTCCTGTCGCTGCGGCCCTCCTGCGAGGTCTGTGGGCTGGATTATTCCTTTGCCGATCCGGCCGATGGCCCTGCCTTCTTCGTCATCTGCTTTGCCTGCATTCCGAGCGTCTTCCTTGGCGTGTGGCTGGAGGTGAGCTTTCAGGCGTCACTATGGGTGCAGGTGTTCGTCACCGGTCCGTTCACGCTGCTCACATGCATACCGCCGCTCAGGCCATTGAAGGGCTGGCTGGTAGCGAGCCAATACTTCTACAAGGCGGAAGAGGGTAAGCTGCGCTGACTTTTGCGGAAATTGTCGAATGCGGAGAACCCGGCGCAGGGGCCTCGGCCGGGATCTTCGCTTGGCTTGGCTGAGGTTACTGCGCGCGCGCCAGACGTTCGACCGCTTCAGTGGTCGTCCAGAGATCGTTGGCAAACCAGCGGAAGTTGACCAGCGCGGCAAGGTAGGCATCCCCTTCCGGCAACTTGCTGCCAGCAGTCGCATCCCGTACCACAGCCACTTCGAAACCTTTCTCGACGAGATCCCGAAGATGGGATTCCACGCAGAAATTCGCAGCCATGCCGGCCAGGATCACCTTGTCGATCTTCTTCTTGCGCAGTTGAAAGACGACGTCGTTGGTTTGCGGTCCGGCGATCTTGTGCGGCGAGCAGACAATGGTTTTCCCGTCCTGAATGAACTCCTTGTATTCCGGCATCCAATCGGCGCCGGAACCATCGAAGCCATCCAGCGAGAGCGGGTCCCGACGATCGAACATGCGCAGCTTGTGCATGAGCGTTTCGCCGGTCGCGGCAAAGTCCCAGCGGTGGTCGAAAGGGTAATAGTAGTGGGGAGAGATCACCACCTCAATGCCTGCCGACTTGGACGCCTGCAGGAGCCGACCAATGTTCTCGACGGTGCTATGTTCGGTGATACTCTCGCCGAACGCGCTCCAGGCTGCGCCCTTGGGGCTGAGGAAATCAATTTGCGGATCCGTGATTAACAGAGCTGTTCGCCCCGGTTCGATGTCCATTCTCACCTTCGGCAGTGCCGGATTTTCCGGGTCGGCATAGGCGGCAAGCGATGCGCTGGTCATGTCGTAGTCTCCCTTCCTTGGATGATGTTGCGAAGGTAGGGGTGCCGGAGACAGCCTGGATTGTATCATCCTGCAGTCGAACATTACGGCGTGATGTCCCGGCGTCGAACGCACTTTGCGGCAGAATCGTCAAATCCGCCTCCCGTCACCGCCGCTAGCTCTTCTCGAGCGTGATTGCGCCTTTGCACGGGAGACAACAATGTCGGAACACTCTTTGATCCGCTGGCTGGAAACACCGCATGGTCGGCTTGCCTGGCGTGCGGATGGCCCCTCCGACGGAGTTCCCCTGATCCTGTTCCAGCGGTTTCGCGGGACGATGGACGACTGGGATCCAGCATTCATCGCCGCCATTTCCAGAAACCGTCGCGTCATACGGTTCGATAGCGCCGGTATCGGCCGCTCCGAAGGCAGCGTGCCGGAAACAATTCCCGCAATGGCAGAGGTTGCTGCCGATGTCATCCGTCTCCTTGGTTTGAGCCCTGTTGACGTGTTGGGTTGGTCGCTGGGCGGCGTAGTGGCGCAGCAGTTCGCGCTTGATTTCCCCGACCTCCTTCGTCGATTGATCATTGCAGGCTCCAGCCCGGGACCTGTCGCTGATGGCCCGCAACAGCATCCACGGGTACCGCAGATCATGACCAAGGGCCAGAACGACGACGAGGACTTTCTGTTTCTATTCTATCCGGACACAACAGCGGTAATTGCCGCCGGTCGTGCTTCTCTGGCCCGTATCAAGTCGCAACCAGACCGTGGCCCGCAGGTGAATGCTGCCGGTATGATGGGACAGGTGAAGGCCGTTTCCGGATGGCCAGGCGTTCTTGATCGCGCTGACGAATTGAAGCTGCCGGTGCTTGTCGCCAATGGTGCGCACGACGTCATGCTGCCCGCCTATCGCTCCTATCTGCTTTCGCAGAGGGCACCGAATGCGAAACTTGTCCTCTATCCCGATGCAGGGCACGCATTCCTCTTTCAATTCATTGAGGATTTCGCCGCCGAGATCGATCGTTTCCTGCAGGAATGACGCAATTCTAACGACTTGCAGGTACACAAAGCGGATGGTTCCAGCCACTTCGGCTAGCGCCATTCACCTCTGGCCAGGCCGCTTTGGTTGCAGACTCCGCTGCGACCGAATATTCGTCATCGTGCGCGACTGATCCGGCGTCTTGCCTGGACGGTCCCGCGGCGCCTGGCGGATAGGAGCAAGTGTTGGCAAGCGGTGACATCCTTCTTTTCGGTGGCTTCCGCTTGTCTGCGAGCGAGCGCCAGCTCAGTCACGACGGACACGTGATCCGTCTCGGCAGCAGGGCGCTGGATATTCTGCACTGCCTCGTCCGAGAGGCAGGCAATATCGTCCGCAATGAGGACCTCATGCGCGAAGTATGGGGCGCCGTCCATGTCGAAGAAGTCAGTTTGCGAGTGCACATCTCAGAACTGCGCAAGGCTCTTGGGCAGTTTTCTGATGCAGATCGCTATATCATCAATGTTCCAGGCAGAGGCTACAGCTTCACGGCGACAGTCACGCAAGATCAATCTGATCCATCCGCTCTTATATCGACGCCTAAAAAAGCATTCCCACGCTTCGATCCGCTTCCTCTGCGCCCCATGAAGCTCATGGGACGAGAGCAAGAGGTTCGGCGAATTCGGCATGAGCTAATGGCAAAGCGCTTTCTCTCGATCGTCGGGACTGGTGGCATAGGCAAGACCACCGTCGCGCTCGCGGTTGCCCAGAGCCTTCAAGCTGAATTCGGCGATGCCGTTCTGTTTATCGATCTGGCCCCCTTGCGTGATCAGCGAATGGTGACAGGTGCCTTCGCAACGGTACTGGGTTTGCCCGTGAGGGGCGAGAATGAGACGGCGAGCATTCTGGCCGTTCTCGAAACGACCAAGGCCCTCCTCGTCATCGACAATTGTGAACATGTCATTGGTGCCGTTGCCGAACTGGCCGAGAAAATCTTCCTCATTGGGTCACAGGTGCATTTGCTCACCACCACGCGTGAGCCGCTTCGGGTCCAGGGCGAGCAGGTCCTGCGTTTGCAGGGACTGGCCGTGCCGCCCGAGGATGAGGAGGCGACAGCCGATAGCGTTGGGGCCTACCCCGCGGTGTCTCTGTTTGTGGACCGCGCACAAGCCCAGTCGGAAAGCTTCCGGCTGACGGACGAGAATGCCGCCACCGTGGCTGAGATCTGTCGCGGCCTTGATGGGCTGGCTCTGGCGATCGAACTTGCCGCCGGGCGCGTGGCGACCTTGGGCGTTCAGGGGATCGCGGGATATCTTCATCAGCGCTTCAGTATACTCAACAAAGGGCGCCGGACTGCGCATCCGCGCCATCAGGCGCTTCGCCTGACACTCGATTGGAGCTACGATCTTCTGGAGGACGATGAGAAGATCGTCCTGCGGCGGCTTAGCGTCTTTGCCGGTTCCTTCTCGCTCAGCGCGGCGGAAGAGATCGCCAGCGATGAGACTATCGCGCGCCACAACGTCGCGGAACTGCTATCAAATCTCGTCGACAAATCCCTGGTCTCTGCGGATGTCACGCATGACGAGGTCCGTTTTCGGCTACTCGATACGACGCGCGAATATGCATCCGAACGGCTGCGGCAGGCCGACGAATCCGCGATCTTCAGCCATCAGCATGCGGCTTACTTTCTCTCGCTGCTGACCACTGAAATTCAACAACGCCCGGATGAAACGATAGCGCATCTGCGACTGGATATCGACAATGTGCGCGTGGCCTTGGACTGGAGTTTTTCGGAGGTGGGCGACGTCGATATTGCCGTTGCGCTCGCCATCGCCGCTGCCGATCTGATGACGGATCTGTCGCTTATGGCCGAATGCACCAAATGGGCCTCGATTGCGCTGGAGCGTCTGCCCGCACATCAAAAGGGCACTCACGTCGAGATGGCGCTTCTGACCCATTTCGCCATGCCATTGCTCTTCATGCGCGGCAATTCTGAGGAGGTTGGTCAGGCGATCGACCGCGCCCTGGCGATGGCGCAGAAACTCGGCGATACCGTCTTCTGGCCAAGTACCGTGGCGGCGCTTTTCGCCTTTCATTTGCGCGCGGGAAACGTGGAGGGCATGCTCGAGTCCATCCGGCGCGCCGAAGGAATGGCGGAGGGATTGCAAGACAGAGGCATGCTGGAGAGCATGATGTCCATCGTCGCCTTCTTCTCAAGCGAACTGTCGAAGAACCGGCATCATGCGGAGCGAGCGCTAGCTTTGCTTCCGCTCGAACGATCAAATCGTCTCGTCCGCATCGGCGTGGACTTCCGCATCTGGACCTACACCTCCTACGTGCTTTCTCTATGGATACACGGGCAACGGACGCAGGCACGGACCATGGCGTATAATATGGTTGAGGAAGCCGAGGCGCTCGGCAGCCCGGTTCCACTGGTGACGGCGCTAGTCTGGGCTAGTGTGCTAGCGCTGTGGGCTGGCGACATAGAGGTGGCTGAGCAACGGACTGAGCGGCTTCTCGAATGCGCAACGCGCACCGCGCTTCTTCCGTTTCGATTCGTTGCCGAAGGTCATAGCGGCACGATTGCTGTGCTCAAGGGAGACGTGGACAAGGGGATCGAGCTCCTGGAGCGGAGCGTTGCCAAGTTGGTGCAGACCAACAGCCGCGTCCAGGAGATCCTGATGTTAGGTCAATTGACGCAGGCCTACGCCGCCGCTGGACGGTACCGCAATGCACTGGACATCGTGGAGGCAGCGCTTTCTCGGGCCCAACGTACGGCAACAAGGGTCAATCGCGCCGATCTCCTGCGCCTGCGGGCCGTTTGCCTATGGCACGAGACAGGCGACCGAAAGGCCTATGTCGCAGGCTTAAAGGAGGCACTGATGCAGGCACGTCAGGACGACATTCTCACGGTCGAAATGCGCGTTCTGGTGGCTCTCGCAGGCATGACAGATGAGCCCGAGCTTGCCAAAAACTCTCTCATGCAGCTTCGGGACGTGTTCGGTCGCTTTACCGAAAACCCTGAAAGTGCTGATCTGGTTGCCGTGCGGCAGATGCTTGCGCAAGCTTCGCCAACGTCCTGACCTGGTGTTAGAGCGGTGGGCAACGACTCTTAACATCGAATAACTCGCAGTCACCGTCACCCTGCTGCACCTTGCTGGAAGCCACACAGCGAGGTCACTCCCATGATAGCGACGATCCCTTCACAGTCTGCCAACGCACCTCAGCTTGCCAGCCATAACCCCGATATTCCCGCAGGCCTTGAGCTCAGCCTTAGTCACCTGCAGGATGCTATGGGCGGGGTTTCAAAGCCGCCGAAACTGCCGGGACGCAATGGCGCCAATGGTTTGGCATGCTGGCAGATCAGGAAGATTGTCCGGCATGTCGAGCAGAACATTCACTCGAGCCTCAGGATCACGGATCTCGGTGCACTGGTCCATCTGAGTTCGAGCCATTTCTCCCGCAATTTCAGGGTTTCCTTCGGAGAAGCACCCTATGCCTATGTCCTGTCCAGACGCATCGCTCTCGCTAAGGATCTGATAGGCACGACCGATGAACCGCTGAGCCAGATCGCACACGCCTGCGGCATGTGCGATCAGGCACATCTTTGCAAGCTTTTCCGCCGTATTGCCGGCATGACCCCCCATCAATGGCGGCAGATGCGTGCAGCCTCGAGCAGCCCGTACACTGCCGATCCGCAGCCTGCTTTGAGTTTGTCTGTCAGTTGACGTCTGTCGAAGATCCTCCGGAAAACCCCAAACTGAACTGCTGATCCGTCATGTCTGCGCACGATTCGACAATAGGCATCACAACCAGATGCCTAACGTGCCTCCTCGTCGTGTGCATAAAAACCAACGAAAAGAGGAGGCCGTTCGCGAGATGGATCATGACAGAGCCAAGCTGCTAACGGGAAAGATTGCCCTCATTACCAGCGCGGATACAGGAATTGGTCCTGCCACCGCACGCGCGCTTGCCGCGGACGGGGCAGAGCTTGCGATTTCCGTCCGCTCAGATCGACCGGAGCCAGATTTCGTCGAGGAGCTTCGCCGCAACGGCACCAAGATCTCCGTCTTCCCCATCCCAAGCGCCATCAATAGCGAAGAATGTATCCGACTTGTCCGGCGCGTGATTGGCACCGTTGGCAAGCTTGATGTGTTGGTGGTTAATTGTGAGCGGAAATTCCAATGGCAGGTCGATGATCTGGACCTTGATGAAGATGCGCTTGAGGTTCAATTCGCAATCAATGTGCGGGCCGCCATCACGGTCATCCGGACGGCGATCAAGGGCATGAACGATCAAGGCCGCGTGATCGCCGTTGGTTCGATCGTCGCCGATCGTGTCGGAACGCCTGGGCTTGCCGATTATGCTGCCACCCGTGCCGCTATCGTCGCCTTTTGCAAAGGCGCTGCGCACGATGTTGGACCGCGCGGTATCACCGTGAACGTCGTTCAACTCGGCGCTATCGACGCATTGCTTATGGACGCTCCCGCTGCGCAATTGGAAGCGGAAATCGCGGCGAACGCGATGAAGCGACTAGGAACTGCACAAGAGGCGGCAGCGGCCATTGCCTTTCTGGCAAGTCCGGCGGCCTCGTTCATCAATGGGGCGATCATCGATGTCGACGGCGGCTATAATGCCTGATTGATTGCGTTTCCCTCATCTCAGAAGACATAGCGCCTATCGCTAAATGCGATCTTTCGCATTCTGGACCGAATGAACCTCATCTAGCTCCGGCAGGCTCCAACCCCGCCGGACGATGTCATCATAAATCGCGCGTTCGCCGCGCATCGCGCTCTCGATAACGCGGCCAATGTCGTTAAAGCCGGCGATGAAGGTGGGATTGTCGGGTGCGCGCATCGAGGCATCCACCAGGGATGCCATGCGGTTGAGGCCGGCGACATCCTCCTCCACGAAAATGGACTTGCGTTTCTCCACCTCGTAGGGATGCATACCAAGCGATTGGAGCGCGAGGCCTGCCGCCTCGATTGAACTCCCAAATAGCTCGCGGACGATATGGGTAGCGCCAGCCTCCATCAGTTGGTAGTGGTGGAGCCGATCATAGGCTCGGGCAATGATGATTATATCCGGATTGTGCTGGCGCGCATGACGGACGATCTCGTTGGCACGCTCGCGATCATCGATCGCCACGACCAGGAGGCCTGCTTTTGCAAGTCCGGCCGATTTCAGAAGATCGGGCCTGCTGGCATCGCCGAAGAATGATCTGACACCGAACCTGCGGACGTCGTCTACCACATCGGCCCGGTAATCGAGAACGACCGCCCTGTGGCCGTTGGCCAGCAGCATGCGATTGACGATCTGTCCGAAACGCCCGACGCCGGCGATGATGATCGTTGCTTCATCCGGCTGTTCGGCCTCTGCCTGTCCTTGTCGGTCATCGATCAGCACCGCAATACGGTTATAGAGCGCAAAGAGCGACGGCGTCAGAATCATCCCCATCGTAATCACAAGGATGGAGACGGACGTCATCTGTTCCGTCAGGATCTCTCGGTCTCGCCCAATAGAGAGCAGAACGAAACCAAACTCTCCAGCTTGGGCAAGGCCGAGCGCAAACAGCCACCCAGCCGCGGCCCGAATTTTGAAAAGCCAGCCGAGAGGCAACAGCACGGCGACCTTGACGATCACCAGACCCAGGGTCGCAGCACATATGACCAGCCAGTTGTCACGCAGGATGGCGAGATCGATCTTGGCTCCGATCGTCATGAAGAACAGGCCAAGCAGCAGGCCTTTGAAGGGTTCCACATCGTTTTGCAACTCATGCTTGAATTCGCTGTTGGCAAGCACCACACCGCCGAGAAACGCGCCTAGCGCTGGCGACAATCCCACTGCAGACATCAGCAGCGAGATGGCGACCACCAGCAGCAACGCCATCGCCGTGAATATTTCCCTGAGACGCAGAAGCGCGATCACTCGGAAGACGGGGCGCGACAGGTACTGTCCGGCGATCACCACAAAGGCCACGGCTGCGAGTGTCAGGAGAGCAGAGGCCCAGCCAGGCAGGCTCTGAAGCAAGGTGGGACCATGGCCTGAAGGGGCTGCGCTTCCGGCGTCCGTCATCAACGGGATACAGGCAAGCATGGGGATGACGGCGAAATCCTGAAACAGAAGAACGGCGAAGCCTGCTATTCCACCGTCAGAGTCCAGCACGCCCTTTTCTTCCAGCGTCTGCAGCACGATGGCGGTGGAAGACAGGGCGCCGATAAAACCAAACAGCACGCTTTGCTGCCAGGTAAAGCCGAGGGCCACGCCGAGAGCGGTGAGGAGGCAGACCGTCGCAACCACCTGTAGACCTCCAAGACCAAGCAGCTTGGTGCGCAGTTTCCAGACCATTTGCGGGTCGATCTCCAGCCCGATCAGGAACAGCATCATGACGATACCGAATTCCGAGAAGTGCTCCAGATAGCCCGTCCCCCCTGTCGAAACCTGCAGAACAGGGCCGATGATGACACCGGCAACGATGTAGCCGACAACGGTACCAAGTCCCAACCGTTGCGAGATAATCACCGTAAAGACGGCTGCTGCCAGGTAGGCGAATGCGTAGAATGCCAGTTCCTCCATCGGCCTATCCTCCCATCAGGCGAACGAGATCGTCCACCGACAGAACTTGGTGGGTGTGAGCAGCGGAAAAATCGAAATGGTCATCCCGCAGAGCCGTCAGCAAGAGAGGATAGGTTTCGATGTGTGCCTGTACCCTGCTGGCTTCGATATGATTGGCGGCGTGAAGTACGAACGGCGGCAGAAAGTCCATCCCACAGAGGAGCGACGTCTGCCGCAAAGGAAGCAGAAACTCCTCAATAGGATGCTCGTTGCCGCCGATGGCCGAATAGTCATCGCGGCTTCCTCCGGTCGTGACGCAGACAAGTGCATGCTTGCCGGCCAATTTCTTGCCGGCGGGCCCATAAGCGAAGCCATACTCGAGAACCAGATCTTGCCACTGTTTGAGAAGTGCAGGCGTTGAGTACCAGAAGAGCGGAAACTGGAAGACGATCACGTCGTGCGTCAGCAGGCGTCGCTGCTCGCGATCCACGTCGATCGAGAAACGGGGATATTCTGCGTAAAGATCAGCAACCGTAATCCCTTCCACAAGGCGCGCGCGGTCCGCCATTGCCAGGTTGATACTCTTCTTCCGCTGCGCCGGATGCGCAAACAGGACCAAGACCCGCATGAGCCGTCATTCCTGATGTCAAACTACGATAAATGAACGCCACGCGCATCGCCGCGGGTGGACAGTAGTCGCCAAGCCTGGAGCATGTTCGGCATCCGGGATTGAACAATCCGGCTGCATTCGGTCTGTTTGGCGGTTTGCCGGCCGAACGGCTGAGGCTGCGTAGCCGTCTATTCTCCAGCACTTGCTACGGCCGGATCATCAAATATGCGGGCGATCGCGCTGGGATAGGAAGGAGGCGAGTTAACTCCGTAACTTAAGAGGTACCCCATGCATCCGCTCGTCGAAAAAATCATCAACGCCCATGGTGGACTTGAGCGCTGGTCGTCTTTTTCCACTCTGACAGCGCATCTGAAGCAGGGCGGTGCACTGTGGATGTTGAAGGGCCACGCCGGGCGTCTGGACGATACCAACGTCACCGTAAGTCTCCATGAGGCGTGGGCGTCACATCATCCGTTTGGGAAGGAGGGGCTTGTTTCATCCTTCACGCCGGACCTCGTCCAGTTGAAGGACGCAGCCGGCAATGTACTCGAAGACCTTCACAATCCTCGGGCCTCCTTTGCGGGGCACGCGCTGGAGACACTGTGGAGCCAGATACAGCTCGCCTACTTCGCGGGCATTGCCATGTGGACCTATCTCACCATGCCGTTCCTTCTGGCCACCCCTGGTGTGCAGATTGAGGAGGTTGGCCCCTGGCAGGAAAAAGAGGAAACCTGGACCCGGCTGAAGGTGACATTCCCGCCGACGATTGCCACCCACAGTACGATCCAGACGATTTATGTGGATGCTCACAGTCTGCTGAAGCGTCATGACTATGATGTGGAAATTGCAGGCAACACACCCGGAGCACATTACATCGATGGTTATGTCGAAGTGCAGGGCCTGAAATTCCCGACGATCCGGCGGATTTTTCCGCGCCAGCCAGACGGTCAAGCCATGGCCGAGCCGCTGGTGGTGTCGATCGATCTCGCCGACATCCGGCTCGTGTAACGCCGTCAGTCGTTCACAGAGGCGGCATTATGATGCTCTCGCCAGCCGCCGCAGCGCCTGTGGCGGTTGACCGTATTGGCGCATGAACGCTTCGCGCATACGCCGCAGGTCGATGAAACCCGCCTGCTGCGCGATCTGATCGAAGGAGTGACGTGTTTCTTCGATCATCAGCCGAGCCGCATCGAGCCTGATTTGCTCTACAGCCTTGGCAGGCGTCTGCCCCGTTTCAGCGCGGAAGGCGCGGCTGAACTGACGGGGCGAGAGAGCGGCTACATCCGCCAGCTCATCCACTGTCAGAGGATTGGAAAGATGCGCTTTCGCATGAATCAACGCCTTCTGGATACGGTCGCTGCTTGGTGCGAGTTCGAGCAGTTCCGAATGCTGGGATTGGCCGCCCGCACGGCGATGATGCATCACCAGGCGCCTTGCAATGGCACTCGCCACGTCTCGGCCGAGATCCTTCTCGATCAAGGCGACGGCGAGATCGAGACCTGCCGTCAGGCCTGCCGAGGTCCACACCGGACCCTCATTGATGAAAATGCGATCCTCCTCGACCCGCACATTGGGAAACGTTTCACGCATCTGCCGGGCATACGACCAGTGTGTGGTGGCCCGTCGCCCGTCGAGAAGCCCCATTTGCCCGAGCAGGAACGAGCCCGTGCACAGACCGGCAACGCGCCGCGCCTGCCGTGCCGTCGCGCGCAGGGTGTCAAGCGTTGCCTCACCCTGCTGCGGAGGCGGAACCAGTCCTGCGAGAAGCAGCAGTGTATCCACCGTGTCCAGATCGGAAAGCTTCGTGGTCGGTACGGCAAAGCCGCTCGAGGAGAGAACGGGACCACCACCGACCGATGCAATGGACAGGGCGTAATAGCTGTCCTCCCTCAACGCATTCGCCAGTTCGAAGGCCGCCTGCACGCCGAGCGCCAGGAACTGAAAACCGGGGGTGAGCACCATGGAAATATGCGGCATGCCGTCTCTGCCTTCATGTCCTGAAAACGTAGTTTATACGTCATATCGGACACGAAGTTCTTCGTCCATAACATTCTCGTCGGGAGCGACTGGCGCTTCTTTTCAAAAGGATTAAAGACATGGCTACTTTGGGAACCGCCCTTATCACCGGCGCCTCGACCGGCATCGGCGCAATCTATGCCGATCGCCTTGCCGCCCGCGGCTACGATCTTACGCTGGTTGCACGCAATACGGAAAAGCTGCAGGCGCTTGCATCCGATGTTTCGGACAAGACCGGACGCGCCGTGGACGTGCTGGCTGCCGACCTCGGAAACCCGGTTGATCTGACCCGCGTGGAGAAGACACTGCGCGAAGATGCAAGCATCACCATGCTCGTCAACAATGCTGGTATCGGCACCCACACGACGCTTCTGGACAGCGATGTCGAGCGCATGGAAGCCATGGTGCGCCTCAACGTGACCGCCCTGATGCGGCTGACCTACGCCGCGGTGCCGGGTTTTGTTGCGCGCGGCGGCGGCACCATCATCAATATCTCGTCGATCGTAGCGGTCGCGCCAGAATTGCTGAACGGGGTCTATGGCGGCACGAAAGCCTTCGTCCAGGCCTTCACCACCTCTCTGAACCACGAGCTTGCCGACAAGGGCATCCGCGCGCAGGCCGTCCTGCCCGGCGCAACCCGCACCGATTTCTGGGCTCTGGGTGGCCTGCCCGTCGAGCATCTGCCCTCCGAGATCGTGATGCAGGCGGACGATATGGTCGATGCCGCCCTTGCCGGACTTGATCAGGGCGAAACCACCACGATCCCCGCGCTGAGGGATGTGGAACTGTGGCAGGCCTTTGAAGCCGCGCGGCGTGCGCTGGGGCCGCAATTGTCTGCAACGCAGGCAGCGCCCCGCTTCAAGACCACGATCTGAATTTCTTGCCCCTCCCCTATTGCAAAGGACAATTGCCATGAAACTCACGGGCAACACCATCTTCATCACCGGCGGCACCAGCGGCATCGGCCGCGGCATGGCTGAAGCATTTCACCGGCTTGGAAACCAGGTCATCATATCGGGACGGCGGACTGCCTTGCTGAGAGAGGTCACGGAAGCCAACCCCGGCATGGCATCGATAGAGCTGGACGTGACCAATCTGAACAGCATCCAGAAGGCCGCACGAGAACTGATCGCCACCTATCCCTCTCTCAACGTGGTGTTCAACAACGCCGGCTTCATGCCCTTCGACGATGCCTCCGGCCTGATCGACGACACCGTGGCACAAGATCTGATCGCGACGAACCTGCTTGGTCCCCTCCGGGTGACGTCCGCCTTCATTGAACATCTCAAGACGCAGCCGGAAGCAACCGTCCTTTACACGAGCAGTGTTCTGGCTTTTGTGCCGATTGCCAGCAACGCAATCTATTCCGCCACCAAGGCGGCCCTTCACTCCTATGCTTTGTCGCAGCGCTTCCAACTGCGCAACACCAGCGTCAGGGTGCAGGAAATCGCACCGCCCTGGGTGGACACGGATCTCATCTACAAAAGCGGCGATCCGCGTGCCATGCCGCTCCCGCAGTTCATTGAACAGACGCTCGCGGCCCTTTCGACCGATGATCCGGAAGTCATTGTCGATGCCATCCGGCCGATGCGGGATAATCCCGGCGCGAATGAGCACGCCCTGTTCCAGGCGTTCAACCAGAGTATCGTCGATAACCCTATTCCTGTCGGCGCCTAGCATAAGGGTGTCCCTGCAGGCGGCGGCAACCTGCCCGTCAGCGTTTCCGTCTCAAATACAATCCCATCAAATCAAAACCCGAAAGGACCTCCCATGTCACGCATTTCCATCCCTGAGCCTCACTCGGCTCCAGAGGCATCCCAGCCGACACTCAACGCGATCAATGCAAAGCTCGGTCGTGTCCCGAACTTTTTCCGTGTGCTGTCCAACAGCCCGGCCGTCATCAGTGCGCATGCCGGCCTGAACCAGGGGCTGAGCAAGGCGCTTGACGTCAAGACCCGCGAACGGATCGCGCTCGCGGTTGCCGCGGTCAACGGCTGCGAATACTGCAATGCCGCCCACACGTTTACCGGCCACACGTTTTCCAAGCTCAGCCGCGAGGAGATCGAACGTGCAAGGCAGGGCACTTCGGAGGAGCCGAAGGCAGCGGCTGCACTGGCATTCGCGAAAAAGGTGGCGGAAACACGTGGAAAGGTTTCCCAGGCCGATATCGACGCTGTTCGTGAAGCCGGCTTCACCGATGCCCAGATCATAGAAATTTCCGCTGTCGTTGCGGAAAACTTCTTCACCAATCTGATCAACAACGTCGCGGCGACTGACGTCGATTTCCCCGACATCTGAAAGGCAGAACTGCCCAGTTGGTGCTTTGGAATAGACCGGGAATGCATGCCGCATTACCAGTCTATCTCCTTCTGAAAGTTGGGATGGTCAGTTCCGCCGCCGGAGAAGGCGAAACATCTCCGCTTCAATTCTACAATTTTGCAACTGGCCTCGATTCCCCAACATAGAGTCACCAATAACGCCTTGAAGGGATTCGAATCCACGGCACCAAGTTTCGGAAGCCAAGCCATTGAAACTTGCCGATTTTTACACGATATGTTAGGTCCATTACGTTGAGGAATAGTTGTTCCGTTGCGCCGGCGAATGCATCGGTTGCAAAACCGCGATGGGAGAGCTCTGATATCTGATGCGGGTTGCCGCTTGAGGCTTGATACACGAGCTTTCAAAGGCCCACGCCAGCGAAACTATTTTTAATTTTTGCGTGCATTGCGCGGTTGCAGGCGTCGGAAACCTGCTTAAAAGGATGCTTATGAGCCGAAAGCGTCCTCCTGCCCGAGAGATCGAACGATCCAGTGACAACCCCAAGCGGGGCCTTCGGGCTTCACCGTCGGCACAGGAACGAGCCGACCTCTCCCAGCGCGCAACTTATGCGCCATATTCCAAGCATAAGGCGCATCCACATGCTTATGGACTACCAGCTTATCAAGGCGGCTCTCCAGATCGAGTCCTCTGCGATGACCATGCAGGGTTCCAGCCGGCGGACGTGCCGCGCATCAGGGGCTTGTTGACGCTTGGCATCATGGCCGGCCTTTGGGGAGAAAACGATAGCCAAGGCGATCCTAGTATGCTCTGGACGGTCGACTTGAATGGCTGGATCTACGAAGCTCGGATTACCATTCCAGGCCAAGCGAATTACCATGCTTACCCGCTACTTCCATCTGACGCGCTCGCACGTCTTGTGATCGCGCGCTTCGAGGAATGGATTTCCAACTTGACGGCGAGTGAGCTACTCTCCTATCCGAATGCTTTAGTTTCAATGCAGGCTGCCCAGGTGAAATATAAATGAGCGATCGTCGGTTCTTTGAGCTTTCCACGACCTGGCCGCCGTTGCGCAACAAAAGTGACGAGGAAGTTGCCGAGATCGGGATTCGGCTTGGCTATAACATCCTGACAAGAGTCGCCGATTTCGAGCAGGGGACCAATCGCGATTTCTTCCGCGCCTCAGCTACCACTCTGGCTCTTTGGTTCGTCGAGAATGCGTGGCGCCTGAGATACGAGACGCTCCACGACCCGCGATACCCCTCGGTCGATTGGCGACTAAGCCACGACATGACATCTGTAGGTGCCGGTCTGCTGTGGCCGCCCGCCATGATTTACGGGAGCGGTGAGAGGGTCATTTTCGCGCCGAGTGTAGGGCCTCGCAGCAATGTCGGGGCACAACAGTTTCTCGAGGTGTTGCCTGGATCTGTGATCGGGCGCGATTTTGACGACGAATTAGAACGGTTCTTTTCGAAAGTTATCGATCATCATGGAAACCGCGCGAGCGGTGAGGAGTTGAAGGCCCGCGTCGCGAGGTGGCGAGACGAGAGGGCAGATCCAGACTTCGCCGGCTGGCGGAGGCTTGAGGCGGCGCTCGGCTACAACATCGATTCCGCTCCTGAAAACCTGTTGGAGCATCTTATCGAGCTTGAATCCTTGGTTGGCGAAAGCGGCATCGAGGAAGCCGCCGCTTCTTCACCTGGGGCGCAGTCAGCATCCACATTGTCAACAGCGATCGAGGCGACGCAAAGCTCTCCCCTGCAATTAGATTTCGCTGTAATCGAGGGAGTGAACATTGACGCGAGTGCATCCAATTCGCATCCGTGGCAGCTGGCAGAAGCGGCAGCCGCAAATGTGCGACAGAAGCTTGGCCTCCGATCAACACCTCTGTTAAACCAGGATTTCGCGCAAATTCTGAACGTAAATTGGCAGACGATCAAAGACGCTCGCGCCATCGCTGCCGACCTGCCCTATGCCGCCAGGCTCATGGGAAAAGGCGAACTCAATAAGGTTGCGCTGCAAACAACCCATCAGAAGGATCGCCGCTTCGAACTCGCCCGCATGTTGGGTGATGCAATTTGGAGCGGTGATGCGAAGTTTGGCTTGGTCAGCCGCGCCAAAACGGATCGGCAGAAGTTTCAGCGTGCCTTTGCACAAAGCCTGCTTTGTCCGTACGATGCGCTCAAGGACAGCATCGACATGAGTGCACCGTCTGATGTGCAGATCGCAGGCGCGGCGCAGAAATTCCATGTGAGAGAGTCTGTCATCACGTCGTTGCTTGCCTATAAGGGCGTTCTTCAATTCGAGAATCTCGAGCAACGGCTTGAGGCAGCCTAAACAGAGGACAGCTCTTCGGTTATGTGGCGCCTCTCGATACCCAAATTTTGGCCCGCCGCCGCCCGCCCATAGGGTCGCGTATGATTGCTCCCGTACGTCAGCGCGCAGCACGCGCTCGCCGTTCGGAAGCCTGAAAGCGTTGCCGGTTTTGATAGCCGATACGACGGAGTTGGGAACAACAGCAACTGAGCCCTTCTTGTCCCAAACTTCTTCCAAATCCGTGAGTTTCTCACGCTGGTGAGTAAGCTGTACGCCTGCCTCCGAGGCTTGGCCATGGTCCTAAGCTCTTGAACCAAAAACTCTGCGGACAAAAACCAACGTCCTAATTTCATAGCTTCATGTTAACTACATCTTGGACTTCCATCGCGGTACGGCAGGCCGCCGTACCATCCGCCTCCAAACAGTATCCTGTTTCCTGACGCACACTCTGCCTCGCAAAAGGCGGCGACCTCAGCTCAAGATTGCAAATAGCCGTAGACAGCGCGTCCTCACCGCGTCATCTTATTCTTCCAAACATGGGAAGGGGGAAGACATGGGACCACTTACAGTAATTCTCGGCAGCCTTTTGAAGGGTGAAGAAAAATCGGGCATCGTGAGAATCGTGACGCCGAAGGGCGACGTGCTTTGCTTCAATGAGTCAGATGTGGTGACTTCATCCAGCGTAGATGCAAGCGGCGAGTTACGGCGCTATGCAATTCCCGCCGATGCCAATGTGACGATCGAGGTAACTGGGGCCGCGCTCAGAGGTCTAGACGTCACCGTGGATTCCGTTTTGAAGTGGGTGGATGACGGCGGGACCATCAGCAAGAGCCGCGACGATCTCTCGTGAATCCAAGCATTGTCATCCTGAGCCATCGCGCTGACGAGCATGCGCTCGCGGTACTGTCATCTCTTTCTGCCAGCGCGAATGTTTTCATGCTTGATATCGGGCGTACTGGCAGCGATTTTGTCGTAAAGCGAAATCAAGGCGGCTCCCTGTCCATTTTAACGAGACACGGAAAGCAGGTTCGGTTCGATGAAACCGGTTTTTGGTGGAACCGAAGGCCGCGCGTACAAGCCTTTGAACACACAGCCCCGAAATTTGTCGCTGTTCAGGAGGCTGAGATTGAGGAGTTTTGGACTGGAGCGCTAGGCGTCGGCTCCCCAGGCCATTGGTGCAATCCGTTTGACGCTCAGCGGTCGGCTCAGCAGAAAGTGCGGCAATTTGGCGTGGCGCGAAACGTAGGCCTCCGGGTACCGGAGACTGTATGGACCAATGATCCGACCGAGGTGGAACGCTTTCTTGAGCATCATCCGGAGGGCGTAATTTTCAAGATGTTCACCGGCACCGAATCCGTTTGGCAACCCTGCCGCAGACTTACTGGAGCGCTTATCGACCAAATCCGCCATGCGCGTTTCATGCCTGCCATCTATCAAGAATATATCGGTGGCGATGCCGAGTACCGGGTCACGCTTTTTGGCAATCATGGTTTTGCTGCAAGAGCAGATCTGTCAAAGTCCCGCTATCCTGCCGACGTGCGGATTGACCTCGCATTGAAACGGGAAGCGGTCCCGCTCGAACCGACGCTTGCGGCCAAGCTTCGCACGTTGATGCGAGCCCTTGGCCTCTCATACGCGACCTTTGATGTCCGCGAAGACAAGCATGGCGAACCCGTCTTCCTTGAATGCAATCCGATGGGGCAGTTCCTGTATCTCGACGGCATTTTCGCAGGTGAGATTCTCAAATCATTCTGCAACTACGCAGAGTCATTCGCGACAAGCTTAGAGGTTAACATCGAGCCCGCAGCGCCTAGTGCCTGTCAGTCTATGCAAGACCTATTCGCAGAGAAGATCGACGTCCCCATTTACGAAGCGGCTGCAGACTGGGCGACGCATATCGAATAACGCCCGGACAGACGAAAGAACTGCCCATCCTCGCCTTCGCCCCTTGTCGACGTTGCAGAAGTCCGGAAGTGAAAATTCAGATCGTCAACATAGTCGGTAGGAGATCGTATTCCGCCTGCAGAGGCCGAGGATCGATACTACGCCATGCTGGACGCACCAGCATTGACCGCAGAACTGACGCCCGCCAATCGACGGCGAACTTCTCCCCCTGGTAAAAGACGACCATCTCCTTCCGGGAGAGATCTTCCGTTTCCCGGGCGACATGGAGATCGTCGTGACCAAGTCATCTGTCTGACTCATCATTGGCGTCAACCCATCTTTCGTCCTCTCATTTTGGTAAGCTTCGGTTAAGATTCCAATGAGATTATAAAAGCGTCCAAGGCTACTCGAATAAGGAGTGTCGCGTGCGCCCGGAGATCATGAAATTTACGATTGCACTAATTGCACTGATATTCGGCATGTCTGCCTGGTGGTTTATCGGTGGGCAAGCCATCCCCATAGCGGCGCTGACCATGGTCGGCGCGCTCTATCACCAAACACCTTGGAGCAAGTATGAAAAAGATACTCGTGGCAAGTGACGAGAAAGTTCTGATTGCAGCTGCAGCGCTTGAATACGCAGCGACAAAGGGTGTGGCTCTCGAACAAACGCGCGAGATCTCCGACGTCAAAGCCGCAATCATTCGAGAGGATATCATATGCTTTCTAGCATCACGCGACTTCAGCGAGTTTAGGACGTTACGGAATACGGTCGGTACGAGGAAGGTATTTCTCTACTTC
The DNA here is from genome assembly GCF_011046245.1 of Allorhizobium pseudoryzae. Lineage (NCBI taxonomy): Bacteria > Pseudomonadati > Pseudomonadota > Alphaproteobacteria > Hyphomicrobiales > Rhizobiaceae > Affinirhizobium > Affinirhizobium pseudoryzae. The sequence continues at coordinate 190,859 of NZ_CP049245.1, read as the reverse complement.
AAAAATGAGCCCGAACTTGTGCACTATGAAGAGTTTGTTCGGGTATTTAACGACGTTTTCGTAGGGGAGATTACCATATATGACATGGTGAAAATCCTCCACAAACACTGCGCCACTTCGATCAGATCTGTTGCCGTGCAAAAGACGCTTGAGCTCAACGGTTACACGCTCCGACTGACAGACAAGGATCTGATGCCTCCCTCCGGAAAGCTCATCAAGCTAACCGACCGCGAGTTCGACTTCGTCAAGTTCCAATTTGACAGGCTTCTAGAAAACGACATTCTTGAGGAGACAATCGCAAGCATTGTCGCGATGGATCGCAAAGATGCCCTCGTCTACAATCTGAGAAAAAAAATCCCGGGCGTTCAATTTCTGCGGTCGGAAGACAAAACCTATCTGATGGTGCTGGACGGCTACCAGCGATGCGGGGCTGATGTTCGCCCGCTCGGTTCTGCTCGACAAGTACGCTGACTAGCACAGCGGTTTCTATCGGCGCAAAGCAATGGATGTCAATTCCTCGCTAAGTGGCGCATCGATGATGCACGACACCTAGCCGGCGGGATCGCCAAGCAGCAGTCGCTCTAGACGAACAGTCCGGCCCATGGCCGGACACACCGCCACCATTCTAAAGGCGTCAAAATTCGAAGGGGGAGGTGCGGAAGTTTGTCGCGGTACTTTACAATCGTTCGGCGGTCTCGTGTGCAGAATGCATCGCATCCGTATCCCACCGCATTGCCGATCAACATCTGATCAGCGAGGTCCGGTAATGCTGAGACAAAACGAGTGCCCATAAGCCGGCGGCCGAAGTCCTCCGCGAAAACACAATCGTCGTCGCGTGGCTGAAGAAGCTCGAGGGCATAGTCAAGGAGGTCCTGGCGGTCGGAGACGTTCGGCGTAAGGACAATCTCGTCGATAGTCTTTTGGCTGGCGACGAGGTCCCACTGAGCCCGGGCTCCAACCTGGAAAACGTGCATAAGCGCCTCAATGTCCTCGGCACGAGTATTGTCTACTTCCTCCGAAATCTGAGCCTGCTCGAAGACTTGCTCCGCGCTCGTCACAAGGAGGTTGACAACATTGGTGTCCAGAAACACCCGCCTGGGAATTTTCTCGTAGGGGTGAGATTGACAATCGGCGCTATGCTCGGCTTCGCTTTGGTATAAAATCCAGCGCCTACTTTTCGGATCCCACGCTTCTATCGCCACGCCAATAGCTCCACCAATCTTCAGTTTTGAAACACCCTTACCCGCGAGATCACGGGCAACAGGTAGCGAGATTCGAGAGGCGGGTGCGATTATCGCTCAATGTCTGATAAATCCAAATGTCGCTCACTTCGGCTTTTGGCAAACAATAACAGTTTCCGTACGCATACGCTTCGACAGGCTGTCACCAGACACAGGCAGATAGCGGTTCGCCGCCGGCAAATCTCTTTCCCTACTCTCCAAAACAATTACCCCAGCGCGTTCCGCGGCGGTTGCGACCCCGTTGGCGTTGTCGATGAACTTGCCCTTGATGCAACTGTTGCCCACCACAAAAGTCGCCTTGCCGCCGGGCCTTAATACCCTGGCGACCTCGGAGGTCATTACAATCAAGTCAAGTGCGTAGCGCCCGATGATGCCCTCAAGCCTTTTAACCATCGGCTCCTCTCCTCGCATAGCGCGTGCGATGTGCTCGACTTCCGCATGACGATCATGCGCATCAGCAGAACGCTCTGCGCCGATCGAGCTGGACCGCACATTTCTGAGGTTTGGAATTGAGTGTCCCAACCAGACCAACGACATACGATGACCTCGCATATAGTCGATGGCGTTCAGATACGGTGGCGATGTGATCACGGCATCAACGCTGGCGTCATCCAGCGAGAGCGCCCGAGCATCGCCCTGACCAATCCGCGCTCGACCTTTCGGCGGTTGCTCGAGCAGACGCTTGCGCAGCTGTGAAACGGAACGCTCAAAATTGGGCATGACGTTGTAATCGGAGACTGTCGCCACGCGATGGGGCCGGCTATGGGACGTATCTCTGGCCAGCGAGGCACCCTGCTCCTTCGTTATGATGATACGGCTGAAGGCGACGCGCAGGACGTTAAGTGCCGCACGTCGTCCGGATTTCAGTTCGCCTCGTTCGCGCTCGTTTAAAGCGGCGGCAATTCTAGCTAGGTCGCCACGCTGAGCCTCATGGAACCAAAAGTCCACGAATTGGGCAGTCTCGTCGTCTTGCTGCCAGTCCAGGTTGGGAACATCGCCGCCTCTGTTCTCCACCTCAGCGAGCACAGCATCGAGCTCACTCCCGATATCTTCGTCAGCCACTTCCGTGGTCCAGGCCCTGCTCATTAGGACGGCGAGGGGATCAAGGTCGAAGCCGATAGCGTCGTGTCCGAGCTCCAGTGCCTGTCGTACGGCCGTGCCTGAGCCGACCATTGGATCAAGGACAGTGCTGCCCACAGGCAGGTGCTCAAGTGAAGTCAGCGCCAAATCGGGGGCCATACGAGCGGGAAACGGATGGATTGAGCGCACTTTCATGCACAGCTCCGGCAGGGCTGGTCATCGAGAAGTGAAATTAATCCGTCGATTTCGGTTCTCAAGTTCGCTTGACAGACACTTGCGACCTTAGGTCGTAACTGCCCGATAACTATTAACAATCTATCCTTGGGCTTCAATAACCTTCTCCGACTCTCCGTGGCCCATGCTTCTAATCAATGACCAAGCGTTTAGCGAGCTCCCGCGCTGGAAATACAACCGGTTGGCTCCCGCACCATTTTCGCCCAACTGGACCGAATCGGCTATGCCTGAATCCAAGATACATCGTATTCACGCTTATCCCGCAAGGTTTCCTGCATTTCTTGTGAACAACGCTTTCAGCTACGCCGAGCAACAGGGCGTCGAGGTCAAAAGGGTAGCCGATGTCTTCTGTGGTAGCGGTACAGTCGCTTACGAGGCGGCGGCCCGTAATATCGAGTTCTGGGGCTGCGATATAAATCCCGTCGCCACGCTGATTGCTCGCGTCAAAGGCAGTAGATTCGAGCCGTCAGGGTTCGAAGAACGCGCGGACAGGATTGCTAAGCAATTCGAGATCGCCTCTAGGTTGCCGACGCTCTCGGCAGGAGCGATTCAAAAACTAGTGCCATGGTACGAAGCGAGTCAATTCGATGATCTCGCCAGGCTCAGCAACGCGATCGCTTCCGAAGTAGGTTGCGAAAGCGAAGAGGCCATGGCTTTTCAGTGCGCCTTTTCGGCTATACTCAAACCGGCTTCCCAATGGCGACTGCGGTCAACCAAGCCGTCCAAAGATCACAGCAAGCGCCCCTTGCCTGTGCTTGAGGCCTTTCGCCGGCAGTGCCGATTGATGGCATCGGCTTGGTCAGAGATTGCGCACATTCCCCGTCCTGAATCCGAGATCGTCTGTGGCAATGTAATCGAGGTGGAGCGGCCCGGCTCGGCGATCGACCTCATCGTCACTAGTCCGCCATACGCTACGTCCTATGAGTACGCGGACCTACACCAGCTTTCGGCGCTGTGGCTGGGCTTCGTTGACGATCACCGAGATCTTCGCCCGGGCGTAATCGGGACAAGCAGCAGGCGTGCAAACCTCGCCACAGCTATCCGGGATCTCAATTCTGTCGGGTTGCAGATAGTGTTCAGCCTTTTCGATAAAGACCGATGCCTGGCCGAGGCAGTAGCCAGATATTTTCTCGATATGCAGAAGGTGGCCAAGCGTTGCCATGACTTCTTGCGCTCGGGCGGTATTTCTGTTTTCGTGATCGGAAATACTCAACTTAATGGTGTTCGCATCGATAATGCGAATCATTTGGTCGAGAGTTTACTCGAGGCAGGCTTTATAGACGTGCGTGTCGTCAAACGGCACCTATCGAATAAGCCGAATACGCCTTACAGGCTACCGAATGGTCGGCTCTCGTCGTCCAGAACGAGCATGGAAATTTACGCAGAGGAATACATTGTGATGGCGCAGCGCCGATGACCGCCAAATCCTTGAAATTCAAACCCTACGCTCGGCTTCTGACGATGCTTGGCGACCAGTTGATCCGTAACGAGCAGGTCGCGCTGGCTGAATTGATCAAGAATTCGTACGACGCCGATGCGACCTGGGTGAAGGTCACCTTTGAGGATTTCGACGAGAATTTCCGTGCAGGGCCAAACGCCATGATCGTCGTAGAGGATGACGGTCACGGAATGGCGGCCGATGTTATCGAAAACCATTGGGTCAATCCTGCCACGCCCATGAAGCTCATGGGCAAGAAAGGTGAGAAGCGAAGGACTGAAAGCGGACGCATCATCCAAGGTGAAAAGGGCATCGGCCGCTTCGCCCTGTTAAAACTGGGGCGGGATATCCGGATGGTTACACGCCCCGCACGTTCGTCATCCGAGAATGTTCTTGAGCTCAAGCTGGCAGGTTTTGATGAGGACTTCATCGAAGGCAACCAGCCAATGTTCCTGGATGAACTTGAACTTCAATTCGAAGTCGTCTCGCCAGCCGCAACCATTCTGGAGGAGGAGATTGACCTCGGCGGTCGCAAGAAAATGCGTCGTCCCCAAGGCACCCGTATCGAGATCTCACCTCCCGTCGGAATGTGGACGCGCTTTAAGATCGAAAAGGTGTTCGAGGATCTAAGTAGACTCCAATCATCTTTCGCAGGCCTCGAAAACGGGGATGATGCCGAAGGGACTGGCGGAAGCGTCCCTATCGATAAGGACTTTTCGGTCTTCATATATCGCGGTGAGACCTACGAACCGCTCGGCTCAGACCTGCGTGACCGGCTAGATGTACTGCTGAAGGAGCACTCGGTCTTCGAGATCCAGGGCCGATACAACGAAGAGGCCACGACGTTCGAGTTCGAAATCGACGGCAGGCTGGAGCAGCTGCAGCTCGCCGATTCCGACCTCACTGGGCTCGCAGTCTTTCGCGAGTATCTGGGTCGGCGAGGGCTAAAGCCTGCGGAAGCGCAGAATTTGCGCACCGAATGTGGATCGTTCGACTTTTCGTTCTACGTATTCGATTTCAGCAACGACGCTAAAGGCAAGTTGCAGCTGGATAAGAGCGACAAAGATCTAATAAAGGGTCATCGGATCTATCTCTACCGAGATGGAATCAGGGTCTACCCGTATGGCGACCCGGACGACGACTGGCTGCTTATCGACGTTCGTCGAGGTACCGTCCGTGCCAGCGAGTTCCTCAGCAACGACCAGGTTGTCGGCTTCGTTAACATCTCTCAGTCCGAAAACCACAACCTGCGTGATAAAACCAGCAGAGAAGGTCTCGTAGACACAGGACAGGCCGTCGACGACTTCCGAGCGTTGCTTCAGACCTTTTTGGCGTGGGTGCGCAAAAGACCCTATAGCCTCTACAAGCAGCGCACGAAACAATCTCAAGATGTTGACGTCTTCCGAACGGGTAAAGTGCCCTCCCTGATGGAGGAGGTGGTAGCTGCAGCCGCAGCGGCTAACGTCCCGTTGTCGGTACGGGAGAAAATCTCCGAGGCGAACCAACAGTACAAAGCAGAGCGGCGCTATCTAGTGCAGCGCGCTGAGAACACCGAGCATCTGGCGGGCGTTGGCCTGTCGGTCGAAGCGGCGTCTCACGACCTTATGCTAGCAATGCAGCGCGTCATGGCGGCCATAGATAAGCTGATCGCCCATAGCGAAAGCGATGCCAAGATCGACAAGGAGGCGCTCAGTGCCGAACTTCTTGCGATGCGTGGTCTGCTCAGCTTCGTCCAGTCGCAGATGACCGACATGCAGCTCCTCTTCCGGTCGACCAAGCAACGCCGGAAGGATATACGCGTCGTCGATCTGGTCGAGAAGGTCGCCAAAATCTTCAAGAGTTTGATGGAGCGCAACGCGATCGAAGTCAGGGTCGAAACTATCGGCTCCCCTCTTGTTGCCAAGACGACCGATGCCGTGCTGCTCCAACTGCTCCTCAACCTTTTTGACAATGCTGCGTATTGGCTTCAGGGCGCTCCACAGCCTCGGGAAATCGAAATCTTGCTTGATGGCAATGCCGGTACAATGACTTTCGCAGATAGCGGTCCCGGTTTCCGGGAAGAGGACTTACCCTACCTGTTCGAGCCGTTCTTCTCTGGGAAGGGCGAGGACGGACGCGGATTGGGGCTCTACATCGCGCGGCAGTTGCTTGAGCGCCACGAGTACTCGATCGACATCGCCAGCAAGGATCAACGTGTACTTAAGGGAGCCAATTTGGTGGTCTCATTCGTCAAGGAGCAAGCATGAACATGGTTGGTCCGAACTTGTTTAAGGGCATTGCAGTGGTCATAGACAACGGCATCGGCTCGGGGGAAGCGATAGACAGAATCCTCCAGAACATACGCGACGGCGGCGGTCACGCCATTCCCCTGCCTGCCCTGCCCAGCGCAGATTACGATCTCGAACACTTTTCGAGGGTCTCGTTTTTCATTATGGACTGGAACTTGGCCAATAACGCCGAAGGCATACCACTCGATGCCGGCGTCAGACTGCCGGACACCCTGAACAAGGCAATGATCGCGCAGAACATCGCCTTCTTGAAACGCCTCAGTCAGAATCGCCACGCTCCCGTGTTCATCTTTACCAACGAGGAGCCGCAGACGGTCATTGACGAGCTGTCGGCAGATGCCGAACTGCATAAGAGCGTTGAAGAGTCTCACATCCTGGTGAAACGCAAGGTAGAGGTGACCGATAAGCTGTATGAGGTCCTTGAGGACTGGGCAAACAGCACCCCCTCTGTGCTTACGCTGAAAACCTGGGAACGCAACTACGTCCGCGCAGCAAACGACCTGTTCATCGACCTGCACAACCGGACACCGTATTGGCCCGTGTTGCTGTGGCAGACATTCGGGGCCGACGAAATTCCCCCCGAGGTCGAAATGAACAAACTGCTTAACCGCCTTGTCGAGTCGCGCATGGGCCTGCTGGAACTAGATCTCGGACCCTTCATGGAAGCAGTCGAGGAACAGAGCGAGAAGGACGCGCCAGCGTACCGCAAAGCAATGTATCAAGTGCTTGAGGGCGAGCGCTTTCTTAGGAACGAACGCCTTAGGGAGGATCTGTACGCCCCGGGGGACGTGTTCGCCTTCCCTGTTCCAGGGGAAGATCGCAAGACCTATTGGATTAACGTTCGAGCCGAATGTGATTGCCTTCGCGGAGGAGATGACCACCAACTCTATCTCTTGCAAGCAAAGGCAGTGGAGAATGTCGAGGAGCGGATCGATAAGACCTTCGGCAATTTCAGCAACGAGAAGGACAACGAGGCGATCGTCTTCGCGATGATCGATGGGCAAACGTTCAGCGTGATGTTTAGGGACATGAAGATTAAGACCCTGAAACAGATCAAAAAGGACTATACTCGCGTCGGGCGAATGCTGCCGCCATTTATTACTCGGGTTCAGCAGCGTTATGCCGCGTACATGCAACGCCCGGGAATGCCAAGGATTCCACCGGCTCTCTACGAAACTGCTTAAACGGTGCGCCACATGAGACGACGAGCCTGGGATCTAATTCCAGCGAACAGAAGGGTGACCACAGATTGGACTTTCGCTATCAAGCTCGACTTTGTGTTGCTAATGCGAAGCGGGAATTGGCCGCTCTTGAGGACCATCGGATAAAATATGCTGCTCTCGAACTCAGATATGCGATGGAGGCTCTAACGTATGAGCGCGCATCGAAATACGCTGAGGAATTGCCGAAGACCGAGTACGAAACCTGGCAGCCTCGAAAGCTCATGGAGCAGTTGTTAGACATAGACCCGACGGCTGACAAAGACAGCACCATATCCATTGGGATCGAGGACGAACCAGGTGTGCCGGCAAAGGCGATGCAGGAGCTCGGAAGCGAAACCGTCCTTTCCTTCACCATGCTCAAAAAGCGCTACGACGCACTGGGCAGTTTTCTTCACATGCCTACACTCAAGCAGCTCGGCTCGGCGAAGGCGGTCGACTACGTGAAGCTTCGCGCCCGGTCTAACGATATTATCGCGTTCTTGGAAAAGGTATTGGCTTCGACAGTTTTCAACTCAAACTTCGCTATATTTGCCGACGTACAATGTGAGAATTGTGGCTCGACGATCCGCAAACGCATGCCGCACGGAGCAGAAGAACTAAGTGCGCGTTGCCCAGGATGTGACGCCACATACAAGGTCCGCGACGTTGGAAATGGCAATGTCCAGTGGAGAATTGACGGTCAGGATTTCACCTGCAGCAATGCAGAATGTTCTGAGCAGGCATTCATGCTCCGGCGAGATATCAAGATTGGAACTGCATGGCGATGCCGAGGTTGTGGCGGTGTAAATCAGTTTGGTTTGGGTTTGTTTTTTGCGAAGGAATGAATCTGAAGCTTGCGGTGCGAGCGTTTCCGCTCCCATAGACAGACATCCTCCTTCAGACGCAGATCGGCGACCGCAGTGGGGTCTGAGCTTTGCGAGTTGGTACTTGAATCGTTTGAACGGTTCGCTACGAGGCTATGTGGGGAACACGGCGTGGTTCGGGCCCTTTGGGTCCAGACAAAACACGATTGCGAACCAAGCGGCAGGATTTCAGCCAACAAGAGCGTGGGCTCATTAGCGAGCATCAGAGAGTCGTCTCGTCTGTCGTCGATACCAGTCTATAAAGCGAACTATCTTGCATGGATGGTTTTGAGCTACTCCGTTGTGCCAGTTCATAAAATACGGCAACCGCGTCGATCTCGCTCCCGCGGAGCGCTTGGACGGCAAGGCTATTTCGAATGAGCTGCAAGCCACCTTGCATGGCGAACTATAATACTCCCCAAGCGCGAAACCTCCCCCTCCCCGTCATCTCCCGGAGGCCGAGTTCCAAAACGATCCGCCGCGCCGCCTGCGGCGTGACGTCGAGCGTTTTGGCCACCATCACGGCCGACACCAATGGCTTCGCCATCACCAGCTCGACGAGCTCCGGTAATCTTGACGACGTCCGCCGCCCGTCCAGCTTTCGGTCCATCATTGTCTTCGCCAGCGTCAACCGATCATGCTCTTTCAAGCCAATTTCGCCGGCTGCGATCAGGCCGTGAGCAATGGCGAGCAGCCGGGTTTCGCGATCGCGATGTCGGCGCCGGTCGACGGGAATGGTTTTCAGACCGAGATTGAGGGCGGTAAGGTGGGCACCAGTGGTGATGCCGGCCTGGCGCAGGATCGTAGCGGCCAGCAGCCGGCCGAGCCAGGGCGCATGCTGCAGGACGGAAAGCTCGTTCCAGGCATCAAGGGCGACGATCGCCTGCAGCACCGCCGGCAAATTTCCGGCCTGGCGCAGCACGCCGCGCCATTCCTCCAGCCGGGCATCCTCGTCCCAGTCGAGATCATAGACCATTGCGTCTCTGTCTGCCGAGCTTGCGCGGCCAGGCCGTGTTGCATTCTCGATCGCCGCCTCTGATCGGGCCAGCACCGCATCGATGGCGGCATAGTCGACGCCCGGGAGATATTCGACGTCGTCACCTTCCTCCCCCTCCCCTTCCGCGTGGATCGCGGCCGCCGGCCAAATAACTTTGGCCGTCGTCGCCTCGTCCCCGCCGCCCGACCCGATCTCTGAGGTTTTCCGCAGCGAGCGGATGCCGTCGGTAGAGAACGCCCAATCCGGAGATTGGCCGGCGATCCGCCGACGAGTGCGCAGGACGTCGCGGGCGATTGTCAGCTCATGGGTCGGTGTGCGAATATCCTTCGTGGCGTCGTGAAGGACGAGGTCTTCGAGATGGACGAGTTCGCCGTCGATCCACAAGGAGGCGCAGGCATCGGTAAAGTGGGAGCGCTCAATCCATCCCTGACCGACCGGTGAGCGGGCGATGCGCTCGTCGAGACGTGTGAGCGCGATTGCCGCGTCGAAAGCCGGCCGCATCAAGGTGGATATGCTGATTTTCGCGAGATCGTAAACCATTGAAATCATGGTAAATGATTTCTTAAAAGAACTCTATCTGAATATTAAAGTTCTCCACACGGTATGATCGTAGGTTGGCGGTCTCACCATCGATAAGTAACCCTTATCGGAGGTGATTGATCTGACGGCTCTGAAAGCCTAAAGTCATGGCAAATCACGGCGAAGATCACAGCGGGATGCGTAGATCTTGATGACGAACAACAGGATGCAGAGCAGCTCAGTCGGTTCGGATGGTCGCCTTGTGACGCTGGCTTCTCGCAAGATCGACAAACCGGCGCTTTACCTCTTCGAAGAGTGCCGGAGGCAGTGGCCCATGATATCCGTTCTCGCTGTCAACAGGGCGAACATCAGGCCCCGGCCAGACGAAACGATTGCTTTCGGTCAGCACGATCCAGGATCGCTCGTCATCGAGACCGAGGCGACGCTTGGTGGCAGGCGGGATTTCGATTGCTTCGCTGGGATTGGACGGTGGGGAATGCGTGATTGGCAGGACACGGACTGCCGGCGTCCCGTCCTCAAGCGTCGCAACAATCGCCAGCACCAGAGCGGGGCGGTCCTTGTCACCCTCTTCCCGTCCGTCCAGATGCTGCCAATGCCAGAGATAGGAATAGCGAAAGACCCAGCCGACCTTAGGTTCAATCGGCAGCATTCTTGTCCATCAGCAGTTCGGCATTGAGATGATCAAGGCCCGTTTCCATCGTCGAAGCCTCGATCGTGGCAAGCTCGTCGTCACTGATCGCAGCCGTCAGATCGACCCTCCGATCGCGCTTGGCCAGGCGGAGGTAATCTTCATAGGCAATCAGCACCGTGCGCGGCCGGCCGTTCTTGGTGATGATCACTGGCTCTCGCACGGCCGCATCCTGGTAGGCACCGAAATTCTTCGAAACCGCGGCTGCTGTCACAATCGACGTCATGGCAGATCTCCTTTGTTCCGGAATATACGGGCTTTCCGGAGTTTTTGCAAACCTAGTCATACCCCGAGGGTCATGCCATGATGGGAAAGCCGCCGGTATCACTGTCGACTAACGAGTTAGTGTCGCGGCGCGTTCAAGAACTGGACACGATCGCCGCCGTCCTGCCAATGGAGCGGCGTGACGAACTGGCCGAGCTTCTGACCGATCAGGATATCGAGACCCTTCGCCACCTCGTCAACGAGGGAATGGGCGCCAATACACTGCGTGCGGTCACTTCTGATCTTGCCTATCTACAGGCTTGGTCGCTGGCGGCCACGGGCCGGTCACTCCCCTGGCCCGCGCCGGAGGCTCTGCTGCTGAAGTTTATTGCCCATCACCTATGGGATCCGGAAAAGCGCCTGACGGATCTGGAGCATGGCATGCCGGCGGACGTCGAGAACAAGCTTCGCCTCCAGGGGTTTCTCCGTGCATCCGGTCCCCATGCACCCGATACCGTGCGCCGTCGGCTGGCAACTTGGTCTACGCTGACCAAATGGCGTGGGCTGCAGGCTTCATTCACCTCCCCTGCCCTCAAGTCGGCCATCCGGCTGGCGGTGCGTGCAACGCCACGTCCGAAGCGGCGCAAGAGCGCCAAGGCCGTCACAGGTGATGTGCTCTCAAAGCTGATTGGTACCTGCCGGACCGACAGCCTGCGCGATGTCCGGGACAAGGCCATCCTGATGGTCGCTTTTGCATCCGGTGGTCGGCGTCGCAGTGAAGTGGCGGGGCTGCGCAAAGAGCAACTGGTGATGGAAGCGCCGATCCCTGTTGAAGGATCACCTCCCCTGCCCTCGCTGTCCATCCATCTCGGTCGCACCAAGACCAGTGGTGCCAGCAATGAGGAGGTCGTCTATCTCACCGGCCGGCCCGTCGATGCGCTGAATGCCTGGCTCGAGGCCAGCAGGATCGAAAGCGGCAGTGTGTTCCGGGCGATCGATCGCTGGGGCAATGTCTCAAAGCGCCCGCTGGATCCGAAAGCCATCAACGATATCGTCAAGCAGCGCGCCTTCATGGCAGGGCTGGACCCGGCGGAGTTTTCCGCCCATGGCTTGCGTTCAGGTTATCTCACCGAAGCAGCCAATCGCGGCATTCCCCTGCCTGAGGCTATGGAGCAATCCCGGCATCGATCCGTCCAGCAGGCGTCGGAATACTACAACAGTGCGACTAGGCGCAGCGGTAGAGCAGCGAGACTCATGGACTGAGAAGCGAACCAGAGAGGTGGTTCGGTTTGTCTGAACATTCCGTGGCGTTTCGTTAAGTGGATTTCCGCCTCGATTATGCTGCCGCTGTCATTGGCGTGAGCGCGTTGAAGTAAGCCTGATCCGGCGTCTGCCGGTCAAGGGATGAATGTGGGCGTCTGGTATTGTAGAAGGTCAGATATCGACCGATGCCAGCGCGAGCCTCGGACACGGTCTTGTAGGCGTGTAGGTAGACTTCCTCGTATTTGATCGACCGCCAGAGCCGCTCGACGAACACGTTGTCTCGCCATGCACCCCTACCATCCATCGAGATGGCGATCTCAGCTTTCTTCAGCACGGCAGTGAGTCCACCGAGGTAAACTGCGAACCCTGGTTGGTATTGAAGATATTGGGTTTGGCATAACGGGCAAGCGCTTCTTCAACCGCTGCGATGCAGAAGTCCGCCTCCATCGTGATCGACAGCCGCCACGACAGAACTCGGCGGCTGAACCAATCTACGACGGCACAAAGATAAATGAAGCCCCGCGCCATCGGAATATAGCTGATGTCCATCGCCCAGACCTGATTGGGCCGGGTGACTGCCAGCTTGCGCAGGAGATAGGGATAGACCTTGTGTCCAGGCGCTGGCTTCGAGGTGATTGGGCGGCGATAGATCGCCTCGATGCCCATCTTCTTCATCAGTGTGGCGACGTGAAGCCGCCCAGTTTCCAACCCTTCTCCTCTCAAAAGCCCTTGCAACATGCGACTGCCCGCAAACGGGTATTGGAGATGCAACTCGTCGATTCGGCGCATCAAAGCCAGGTCGCTGTCGGACACTGGACGCGGAGAATAGTAGAGGCTGCCACGACTGAACCCGAGAAGCTTCGCCTGGCGGGCAATCGACAGTTTGTGCTTGCGATTGATCATTTCTTTCCGCTCAGCAATCCCGCCTTGCCGAGCGCACCGGACAAAAAATCATTCTCCAGCGTCAGTTCGCCGATCTTGGCATGAAGTGTCTTCACATCGACGGTCGGAACGGTCGGTTCCGCCTTGGTGTCATCGCCGAAAATGCCCGTTGCTCCTTCAAGGAGCTGGTCTTTCCACTGCTTGATCTGATTGGCATGGACGTCGAACTGCTGGGATAATTCCACCAGCGTCTGTTCGCCCCTGATGGCGGCAAGAGCCACCTTCGCCTTGAAAGCCGGGCTATGGTTCCGGCGTGGTCGTCTCGTCATGGTCTCTCCTGTTTCCGGCATCTAAGCCAAAGTCAGGCAGAAATTCCAATTATCCCCGCTGTTCAAATTTCCCGAGCCAGCTCTCTTCAACATGTCCCAGTGAATCATAAACCCCTGGATGTGACCAGGGGTTTGTCAGCAGTCTGATGGCCCGCATTTGCGGGCCATATCTCTATTTAATGAGGGAAGCGATCAGGTGTTGTCGACGACCTTCTTCACCGCATCCTTGGCGTCGCCCTTGGCCTGCTGCGCATCACCCTTTGTTTCCTGGGCGGCACCCTTTGCCTGGAGCTTATTGTTATCGGTAGCGTCGCCGACGGCCTGCTTTGCCTTGCCGGTCATTTCATTCGCCTTGCCGGAAACTTTATCAGCTGTGGAACCCATGATGGATCTCCTTATCTAGCGGGGACGCACGGTCTTCCAAGTCGCTATCCGGTCATCTGCCGGGGAAGTCCATTGTCAGACCGTTCAACGATCCGCTCAATGAGAGAACCCGCGGGGAGACACATCGTTCCCGATCTAGCTAGCTATTTCGCGTAGGGCCGGCGTTTGCCTAGCAATCGCCCATTGTTTATTTGGACGAGCGGCCCAATAGTCTGAAGAGACCTTCCATTCGAACCTCGAGCATGTGACTTTGAGGAATAGGCGCTTCTGGAGGGCAACGCTGAAGGCATCCACCAAAGTCGTGATCCCGGAATCCGAAACGGAATCGTCATCGGACCCTTGGTGAGGGCGATGATCGGAGTGCACGCTCCACCCAAAGCACTTGAGAACTTCGATACACTGATCGTGGTTGGCGCCTCCCCATTACATCAACAACGGCAAGAATGTTGACGGATTCGAGCTATCCGAAATCGACGAGCTGTTGGTTTTGTTCGCCGACGATTTCGCATGGTCGGCGGCTACATCCACTGCGAGGTCGAAAGCTCATCCGAGGTGACTTGGCTTAAGCGTTGCGGGTATAGTGTCGCTTTGCAGTTAACCGCATGAATCTGTCCCCAACAATTTCAATCAGATAGCGCGGCACCTAATTTGAGACTCTGCAGTTAAATTGAGAATATTGGGCGGATCTTGGCACTTAACGTGAGATCAGCCGCCCACGATATATATGACAGACCCTTATAATTCTTTGATCGCTGCGGCGTACACAGAAATCAATATTATCCTTTTTAATCTATCGTTTAACAGCCAGCGCAGACAAACCAGGTTAGCCTGAAACCGGTAACAAATTTGCGACGGCGTTTGACGACATTTTCAGATTAAATGTCTAACGAATTTCAGATGCCCGCATTATTGCGGTCCTTTGCGTACGTCACCGCCTTAACGCGCCGCAGTCCCTAACTCGTCATCTTGGCCAGTGTTGCTGCGCCGCACAAATATCGTGGTTGGCTTGTCTGCTCGATCAAGTCGCCTGAAAAATGAAAGACCGTATTCTAAGGGTTAGCAGCTATCTTGCGGATGGGCACAGCGCGTTGGTTGTTGGGTGATGATTGACGACCCCTCCTCCTCAGCCGTCTCCCCCATCTTTGGCGAGAGCGGCTTCCAGATCGTCACGGGTCACCTTAATCGCTTCCGTGACGCCGCCGCGTGTGAGCATCAAATTCATCGTTCGGTGGTAGGCTTCCCACATCACGTTCAACGGTTCTTCGGTGATGTGGACTTCGAAGGCACCCGGCGGGTGCTCACGCTCCATTCCTGGCAGCAGAAAGCTGTTGCGAAAGGTTACCATTTCAACGCGTGTGCCAATGGTCATGACACTGCTCCCTTCAGGTTTAACGCTCAGGTTTTCAGGTGCATGGCTGCTTTCGCCGCAAGGCAGGAAGCTGCCGGGACCGATAGGTGCTCCCAAGTTGCAAGCATTGCCGCCAAGGCGTCGTGAAGCAGAGTGGACGGGCGTTGCGCGAGAAAGATAGGCACTGCAAGGGGGGCTCCATACCCATCTGGCGCACGGTTGCTCCCGTAAGGAATGCAGGCTCTATACGGGGTCATCGTTCTTTGGAACAACTTCTCGCCTTCGCTCGAACTGGCTGCATCATTCATTGGATTGTCCATGGCAATGCCCTCTTCAGTGCGGGTGGCGTTTTCGGCATGCTTTAACGAAGGCCTTTGGTCGCGTTCAGCGAGACCAGTTTTCGTGTAATTCTCATCCCAGAGAATGAGCTTAACGCAGCCGAGGCTGTCGCGCAGGCTGATGCATCCTATCTCGGCGAGGTCGGGATAATCACGGAGAACCTCTGGCAGACGGTAGAACGGCACCTTGCTGGAGAGATGGTGAATGTGGTGCATGCCAATATTTCCAGTCATCCAGCGCAGGGGAGCCGGCAGGTCGTAATGCGATGCGCCGTGCATCGCTGCGTAGGGAAAGTTCCACTCCGGAGGCTTGGACCAGTGAGTATCCTCGAACTGGTGCTGCACGTAAAACAGCCAAACGCCGGCCGAGCCCGCCAAAAGCACGATCGGCAGATGAACCAGCAGGAAGGGCACAATCCCGATCGCCCACATGAGGACACATGCAATGGCCGCCACGGCCGCATTGGTTGCCATGGTCGACACCCAAGGCAGGGCACCGGACCGCATCATGCCGAATGGCAGCCTCTGCTTGAAGAGAAACAGGAAGGCCGGGCCGATACCGAACATCACCAGGGGATGCCGATAGAGGCGGTAGCCCAGCCTGCCGCGGGCAGTCAGCGCTCTGTATTCGGCGACGGTGAGCGTCGTGATGTCGCCGACGCCACGCTCATCCAGATTGCCGGCCGATGCATGGTGCTCGGCATGCGCCCGGCGCCAATAGTCATACGGCGTCAGCGTGAAAATACCGAGAACACGCCCGGTCCAGTCATCCCAACGGCGGTGCCCGAAGAAGGACCCATGCCCGCAATCGTGCTGCAGCATGAACAGCCGCAGGAGAAAGCCGGCCGCCGGAATGACCAGAAGAACCCGATCCAATAGCCGAAATGCAGCGAGGCCCAGGCTGCCGTCCAGAAAAATACGAAAGGTCCCAGCGTCACGATCAGTTCGTACACGCTGCGCCGGACCTTCGGTTTGTGGTATCCCGCGAGAATTTTCAGCAAGGCCTTTTCGCTCGCGTCAGGCGGTGCGACCGTCAATGATGCGCTCATGGCTGGCCGCCGCCAGTCTGCTCGGCGGCGCTTCGAAAAAAATGCTCGGCATGCTGAAGGTCATTTTCGGCGCCGATCCGGTCGCCGGCAGACTGCTTCAACCCGGCGAAATGCAGGTGCTGCCTGTACTTGTCGAGCAGGCGTTCGCGCAAGGTGTCGGCGCCGAGGCTCCCGGACCGGTTCACTCTTCTGTTCATGTTTGTTCGGGCTTCGAGCCCGCTCCCGGCGTCTGACATGGTCGTCTCAATCAATCTGCTGGGCGACGATCTCGCGCAGTTCCTTGCGGCTGAGGCCCGAAAGGGTCGGCGTGACCGCCGTCTGCGATGGTGCAGCCTGGGCGCTTGAGGCCACGAAGGTGGTTTGGTTCAAAATGGTCGGCATCGGTATCCATGCGCAGGAGAGGCTCGACTGCGGCAATCAGGAATCGCTGAAAGGACTGTAAGCATGTCGGCGATCCGAACGGAATGCTCACCTAGGTCCAGGCAACAAGCTCGGACATCATTGCTTCTATCACATCATTATGGCGGCATCGCGTTCAAGTTGCGAGTGCGGTGTCAATTTCGGTGGTCGTTACCTCGAAGTGCACAAGTTTTGCCGGACCAAACGCGGTGGACATGGCCACATCCGTTGCATCCCGGCCCGTTGCCATCAATATCCGCCCAATGCGCGGCGCGTTGTGGCGCGCATCGACTGTGTACCAGCGGCCGCTCAAAAAGACCTCGAACCATGCGCTGAAGTCCATCGGGTTCGGATCTGCCGGCACCCCGATGTCACCGAGGTAACCGGTACAATACCGGGCCGGAACGTTCATGCACCGACACAAGGTTATGGCGAGGTGAGCAAAATCTCGACACACGCCCGTCCGGTCGTGCCAGCCTCCGAAGGCGGTTCTCGTCGGGTCGGCCTTGGAATAGTCGAAGGCGATCCGCTCATGCGTATAATCGAGGATCGATTTCACGCGATCCCAGCCCGGCCTCGTATGGGCGAACGTCTCCCAGGCGAAATCCGCCAGACGATCCGTGTCACAGTAACGGCTCCCCAGAAGATAAACGAGAACATGATCAGGAAGATCATTGATGTCGTGTTGAACGACGTCGACGGGGACCGGATCCGGCTGTCCATCGTCGTAGATCTGAAACTCGGTGCTGATCATCGTGACGCCCTGCGGCGCAACGACACGACTGCAGGCATTGCCGAAGCCGTCCATATAGTCCCACGCCCTGATGGCACGGTCGAAGGAAATCGTCTGCTCCCCCAGCAGGTCGCCGCGCCGGCTTGGATGAAGGTTAAGCACCAGCAACATGGGTGTTTCCTGCTTGCATTCATAGCCAATCCGGAAGCCGGCACGTATTCGCATGGAAAAGTCCTTTATCGGGGGGATATCAACCGCCAACGGTTCTAGTGCCAACGGTCCTGAATGCGGAGTGTTCCATCTGTACGGAACCCTCATCTCATTTATTCGGTGGTCGTCACGTTCACCTGAACAGTCATGTCAATCAACCTGCCTGCCTTGCCTTCGAAACTGCCGGACAGCGGGATGGCCTGCTTCGGGTCACGGGCAACGCCAACCCGTATCAACTCCCGGTTTCCCACGATGCCATTGGTCGGATCGAACTCCACCCAGCCCGCGCCAGGGAGATAGACCTGGCACCAGGCGTGGGTTGCTCCGCCGCCCAGATTATGGTCCCCATCGCGGTCAGGCACATAGATGTATCCTGTGACGAAGCGTGCCGCCAGGCCCAGAGAACGAACCGCTTCCATCATCAACAGCGCGAAGTCCCGACAAGTGCCGCTGCGGAGCCGCAAGGTCTCTGCAGGAGTCTGAATCCCATGTTTTTCGCGGCGAGAATAAGAAAAGATTTCCCGAATTGCGTAGCACAATGTCATCAGCACATGGCCGGTTCGGGCCGGGCCCGCGACGGGAACAAACTGCCGAGCCCAGGCAGCGACAGCGTTATCAGGGTCGGGATAATGGCGCTTGACGGTTCGTCCCAGATCGATGATTTCGTCATCATCATAGCTGAACGGATAGCCACGCACATCCGTGTGCATTTCCAGGTCAAGTGGGACATGGACCGTATGATCGAGCTTTATCCGAGTTTCGATCACCAATTCGGACGAGGACGCTTCAATGTCGACCAAGGCGATACAATTGCCGAAGACATCGTAGATCCACCTGACGGACGACGGGGGAGGACTTGTCTGAAGAGAACAGGCGAGGAGAGTTTGGTCAAAGCTGTCCCGCGGACGGAACATGAGACGGTGACGTCCGAACGTCACGGGATGCGTGTACTGGTACTGCGTGCGGTGCTTCACCGAATAAAGCGTCATGACGTCTGCGCCTTCGTTGTCGCAAGGAGATCCGTCGGCGGGGCGTCACGATCGACGTTACGTTTCTTTTCGGGGAAAAGGATAATCGACCGCATCATACAGAGAACGAATTTCGTTGCTTTCGAAACGCGTGTCGCCGATTTCGAGGACCGCTCCCCGAAGCTGGGAACAGGGCAGTTCTTCAATAGCGAACCGAAGGGCCTCTGCGGTATTGTCGAACCGCTTGTAACGAGGGCCGCTAATGCTCCCGCCCACGCGCCTGCCCGCGAAAAAGCCTGCAGGCGACGAATAGTCGATCTGTATCATGGTTCATCCTCTCAAAGGCGTGCGGGATCAAGGCCGGCAATGCCGGCTCCGGGCTGGCCAATCGGGCAGGTTGCGCTCTCATGGCGGTCGAGAGCGGAAAAGCTCGTAAGGCCAATGATGCGCAGCCGTCCGCAACGCTCGGAAATATCCGCCGAAACGGCAGGAAGGTTGTCGCCATACTCACGTCGGCCGATCCTCACGAGATTACGCGACATGGAGGCGGGATAGAATTCTGCACGCATTGCCTTGCTCCTTCTTCATCGAGGCGCCGGCCATGAATGCAACTGTGCGAGACAAGAGCGACGAGAGGAACTGCGGGTAGGACGCGCGCAGTCGACGCGTTTCGGGACGGTTGGGCGGTACGATCCGGCATCACACGGGGCAGAACGCGTTCCGGCCACTATTTCTTTTTGGAACGAGTCACCGGTTCGGAATTCGCCAGAGCTTCCTTTTCCAGACGCAATTGGCGCAGACGAGACGTCTTGCTCACTCTGAGCGCGTTCTCGGAGGATATGATGTGTCGAGCGGTCTGATCGGTCACGGCAGCCTTCTCCCCGGCCGAAAGTTTTACCGGTGCGGCGTGAGGCCCCTTCGACGTCGACATGAAACATCCTTACATCGTGCTGAACTGACTTCCCATAAAAATTTCGCCTTCATCGAAGGATATAATACGGGAAATTCTGAATTTCCGATTTTATCTATCCAATATATGGGAGATGTTTTAATAATTACAACCGTTTTAACATATTAATATTTTTCTATCGGGAAAACATTACCGTCCATACACGCAGGGCGCTGGATAAGAGCTTTCTCTTCCGATCCGGACAGCGGTGTTTCGACGAGCGAATCCATGAGACACGGCCTGTTGTCGGCTGCGCATGGGTCCACCCTGTCGACGGCATCGCGCGGCACTTGAAAGTCTGGAGCCGGGCGCCATATCCGTACTGACGGAGCAAGGCATGCAGCAGGCGGCCAAAACGTAACCGGCTACGATCTGACGCCCCGGCCCAGTTGATGCTCTCATTGCAGGTTTTGCCCTTTACTCTCTCGACATACATCGCTCGGCCACATTTACAGCGTGCCGGCACAGTTTGCCGGATCTGACTCTGATCGAGACGCAGGCTTTCGATTGTCAACCATCTCGATAGACGGACAGACCATGCCAGCGAAAGACGCCGGCTAGCGCATTCCATCGGGATCACACACTAGCGCTCATTCGCTTAGAGGATGCTTCTTCATGCCGACAGACAAGCGACCAGTCGACGACATCGGCGCGACCGAAAAAATCACCCGGCGCGTGTTAAAGCGCAGCAACTACTCGACGGCCGACCTTGGCGCTGTTGCAGGTCCCGATCACCGCGATGAACTCGCAATCATTGAACGCATCCAAACCGGCATGATCATGAGCGAGATCTATCCGGTCTCGGAACGGCACAAAGTGCATTCCGACAAAGTGGCGCTCCGACGATGGGAGAACGAGGGCGGCAGCATGGATGAAGGCGAGCAATAAGGCATCGCAATCGATGGAGACGAGGCATGTCAAAGACAGATAACGTGGTGATTCTGGCGGTAGTCAGAAAAATGCGGGAGCCGGCGCTTGGCAACCGGTTGAATGTGATCGAACTGCCCCCCACGCAAATCAAGGCGAAGAAACCAGATACCGATCCCCCCGAGCAACCGGTGCCTGCGGGGTACTGAGATGCATTTCCAAAACCAACCAGGACCCCAAACCCCTATCCAGGGAGGATATGCCGATGAGCGAATGGCGTGAATTTGCAGCCAGTTCCAATGGGGATCGATGGCTGTTGGGACGAGATCCGGCAACGGACAATCCTCTGGTGCTTCACCGGGCCAACCCGTCTTCCGGTGGATACGAAACGCGCACGCCGCTTGACGCTTTTCTGGCGCAGCATATCGGAACGCCCGAGCGCGATGCCCTGCTGGGCATGCTCGGCAAGGATGAGGCGGCAGAGGCGAACCCTTTAGACGCGAAAACACCGTCCGCGAAGCTCGCGGCAGAGTATCTGCGGCTTGGCGGAACGCGACGGGCCAAGATCGACGACAACATCGTCAATACCCGCAAGTGGGAGAACGAGCCGTCTGCCGCAAACGACTTCTGGATGAAGCACATCGAGCCCATGGACGACCGACAGCGACGATATGTCGAAATCGAGTTGCCATCCATCAGCGATGACTGAACAAGCAACGGCCTCCATGTCCATCCAAAGAACAAGTTTTTACGTCCTTTTGACGCTCGTGACGATTTCCTTTGTATGGCTTATTTTGCCCTATTACACCGCCATCCTCTGGGCGGTCATCTTGGCCATCATCTTTTTCCCCATCCACGTCCGGCTTGAGAGGCGGATGAAAGGCCGCAAAAACATCGCGGCCTTCCTGACAGTTCTGTTATGCGTGCTCCTGGTCATTTTGCCTGCCATGATTGTCTTGGCCTCACTGATCCAGGAGGGGACCAATCTTTACCAGCGCATGAGCAACAACGAGATTGATCTCAACAGTTATCTCAATCAGATCGAGCAGGCCGTGCCACCATCGCTCGAAGACTGGCTGGCCTCCGTCAAGCTCGGAGGCGCCGCGCAAATGCGGGAAAAGATTTCCTCTGGCATAATGCAAGCAGGACAATCCATCGCCGGCAGCGTCCTGAGCTTTGGCCAGAATACCGCTCATGTGTTTGTCAGCATCGGGCTCATGCTCTACCTGCTGTTCTTCCTGTTCAGGGATGGAGCAAGCCTTGCCGGGACGCTTCGTCAGACAACGCCCCTGAGTGACACCTATACGCGGAAATTCCTGGACAAATTTGCGGAAGTGGCGCGCGCAACGGTCAAAGGCAACGTTATCATAGCCATTATCCAGGGGACCATCGGAGGGCTGACATTCTGGATAATCGGGATGGAGGCAGCACTGCTTTGGGCCGTCATCATGACGTTGCTATCGATGTTGCCTGCCATCGGTGCAGCGCTGGTCTGGGGACCGGCGGCGATCTGGATGTTTCTCATCGGCGCGTGGATGAAGGGAGGCGTCCTCGTCTTCGTTGGTGTCGTGTTCATCGGTCTGGTCGACAACCTGCTGCGCCCGCCCCTCGTCGGGAAAGGCACCCGCCTGCCCGATTACATCATTCTGATTTCAACTCTGGGCGGCATTTCCCTGTTCGGGTTGAGTGGCTTCGTGATCGGCCCCCTCATTGCAGCTCTCTTTGTCTCGGCCTGGTCACTCTTCACGCAACAGCAGCAGGACGAGGGTGTGAAGCCGCAGCATGCGGCATATGCGCAGGAGAAGGCCGCGCCTTTCCGTTAGGCGGAGCAACAAATCCCTTATACAGTCGGCACGTCTGGATTGCTGAGAGAGCCGGGACAGCTCGGAATAACGGCAGGAGCGGCGACCGTGAAGCAATTTGGGACTATGCGCGATTCAAACATGCTCGCGCGGGCGATCGTGGAGACCATGCCCCAACCCTTCGTCGTTCTGGACGAAGACCTTTGCGTCGTCGCTGCCAACAGCAGTTTTTATGAGACTTTCGACATCAATTCCGCTCATCCCTATCCCAAATCCCTGCTGGATCTGGGAAACGGCGATTGGAACAGGCCTGCCATACGCCAGGCCCTCGCGGCAGCCGTGTCCCAGCGCATCATGATGGAGGGCGTGGAGTTTGAGCAGGATCTTGGACGGTTCGGCAAGCGGATCTTTTCGATTACGTCCAGGCTTCTCAATATCCGCTCTGCCAATAAGCCCAACACCCTGCTGGCATTTGCCGATGTGACGGAGATCCGGCAGATCGCAGTCGACAAGCAACAACTCCTTGAAAAGGCTGAGAAGCTTCTGGCTCATCAACGTGTGCTTTTGCAGGAAATGCAACATCGGATCGGCAACAGCCTGCAGATCATCGCCAGTATCCTGATGCTGAAAGCGCGTGCCGTCAGCTCGGACGAGACACGCCGGGTACTTGAAGACGCCCGTCAGCGCGTGGTGTCGGTCGCGACTGTGCAGAACTATCTGCACCTCGATGCGGGGATGGACGAGATTGATGTGTCTTCGTACCTGACAAAGCTGTGCAAGGGACTGGCAAGTTCGATCGTGCTCGACAGTGCGCCGGTCACATTGGAAGTCTCGGCGAGTGAAACCCGGATATCCTCGCAGGAGGCCGTCAGCCTCGGCCTGATCGTCACCGAACTGGTCATCAACGCGATCAAATATGCCTTCCCTGTCCCCAAGCCTGATGCGAAGGTTATCATCAACTACAGAGCGCATCTGACCGAATGGCATTTGACGGTCAGCGATAATGGCGTTGGACAGATTGCCAAGCCCCCTGGAGACATTTCCGGTGCGGGTCTTGGCTCCCTGATCATTGATGCCCTGGCCAAACGACTGGACGCATCCGTCTCCACCATCTCAAGCGCTGCGGGCATGAGCGTGTCAATTACACAGGCGGGATCGACGAGCCCACTTGTAAACGGTGCTGGACTGCACGACATGTAGGGGGATAGCAGCTCGTTTTACGGGCGCTGCGATTGAGGATTGACGTTCCTCGCCCCAACGAAGGAGGACGACATGTCTTCCACTCCCCTACAAGAGCACCTCAATCCCTCCGATTTTGCGATGATCAGGGATGTCCTGAGAGCCGGTGGTTTCAGAGGCGTTGAAGCTACGGCAAACTCCGATGCAAAAAAGGCGGCATCGGTCTTTCTGAAGACCGAGTTCCGTAACGGGAAGAGAACCCGGGAAACACTGCTCCTAGCCCTCCAGAGCAAGCGCGTCGACCTTCACAAGGGTTTGGCCGTCGCCATCTCACGCAAGAGCGAAGCCATCGACAGATGGCAGGACGAAGGAGGCCAGTGATGGCGCTTTCCTTTCCCAACTCCAGCCGAAGCTACGATGAAACGCATTCCCGCATCCGATTTCTCGGCTATGACGGTATGTTCGAGGTGAGGTTTTACGTGCCCGCTGAAGTGCTTACGGCCGGGCTCTCGCACTGGACGGCGAGCGAAAGCGAATATCTCGCCTCGTTCGACGCGCTGCGTTCAAAAATTCTCGATGCAGCCAAAAGCGCCTACAAATCCCGCCCAAACAGAACCATCACATTGGCTCTCGAACACTTCAAGTGACGTGTGACGCGCAAGACGCTCCGCCAGGAGGCGCAGCCGAGAATGAACGAGAACAGGAGAATTCGCATGGTCATGGAAAAAGGAAAAGCCACGATGTTCGAGCGTCTGGACAACTACCGGCCCTCGAAGACCATCCTTGTCTGGGCTTGCGGCATGACGGCCGTAGCGACAATGGTCGCCGGATTTGGCTGGGGAGGGTGGATGACGGGAGGCAGCGCCGTGAGAGCGGCGACGGCTGCAAGCGAAGCGGCGAACCTGCAGCTTGCATCCGCTGTTTGTGTCGAGCGGTTCAACGCTGCACCGGATTCGGCAAAACGGCTGATCGAATTCAACGCTCTCCCGGACCGGTACAAGAAGCGACAGTTCATTGAAGCCGGCGGCTGGGCAACAATGCCGGGCCAGACCTCAGCGGATGGTGGCGTGGCAGAAGGGTGCAGCACAGCCCTTTCGGCATGAAGCAGAGGATGGGCGCCTGGGGCGCGCGCGCGACAGCAATTCCAGTCAATGTGCAGGCCTGCCACCGCCACCTCTGCCGGAAAAATGTCGCGGTCGCCGCAACGCTTCGTCCCTATAAGTGGTGGCAAGGCCGAGTTATGGTAGATGCGAAGCCTCAGGTGTCTTTGATCAGTCGACCACCTGGATGACGACACGCGTTCTCGCATCGCCGATCAGGCGTATCTGGTTTACGAACACAAAGGCGTGGTCAGGGCTGTCTGGTATCGGCAAGAGCAAGAGGTTCTCCGGAATCGTATGACCGACCTTGAGGGTCTCCGTCATTTGAACCGGGTTTGGCGGCGCAGGCTGATTGGCGACATAGGCAACGGCCAGATCGGTCGGTGGCCGTGGCGTTGGCACCACATCGGCGGCCGTTCCCGCAAAGACAGTCTGCGCGGATATCACAATCGCCAGGGTGACGAACAAGAATTTGATCATCGAACTCTTCCAAGGACGTTGACAGGCTGCGGGGCGGACGAAGTTCCCCCGGGAGCTGGATTATTCCAGATCCGGCTTGCGTCAGCGGTCAGCAAAGGACCGCCACGCAGCGGCAGGGCGAAAGATCGAGACTACAACCTGAACTTGCTGGTCGCGGAATCGACCTCCAGGCGCATGGCATTGAGAGAGCCTCTGATCACGCGAATGTCGGCACTGAGGGCAGCAGGGGCCTCTTGCTTCTCCCAATACAAAAGCGTGTCGTGCCAGCCTTTGGTAGTTTCCAACAAGCCCCGCGCGCGCTGCAGAACGCGCTCATCGACCGCGGTCGCTGCGCGCTCTGCATTTCGTGCAAGCTCGACAAGGTCATTCGCCTCGGCCCCCCATACGGGAAGTGCTTCACGAAGCCTGAGAATCTGTTTGTGAATGTCGGTGATTTGATCGTTTTCCATCTACTTTAGATGGAGATGATTTTACAACAATCAACTTTTGGTTTTTCACGTTCACGTGTTCAGTTGCGATGGTTTCGCTGATGCGGCGGACGTGATCGCAAAGCCGGGGAGACCACCCCACAAAGCAACCGAAAGTCGAGTAAATGCCGCGCAGCACTAGCCAAATCCGTATGGCACTCCATATACAATCCTTCGCTGTTCTTGTGCCTTAGCAACGCCCTCGTGAGCGGATGCCGGCGGTCCCTACGAAGCCTCGTGCTGGACAGACGCTTGGCACAACAGAGAAACTTCAAATGCGTATCGCACAAGTCGCACCCCTGGCGGAATCCGTTCCGCCGAAGCTTTATGGCGGCACGGAACGTGTCGTCTCCTGGTTGACGGAAGAGCTCGTCGAGCAGGGCCACGATGTCACGCTCTTTGCCAGCGGAGATTCTGAGACGTCTGCTGAACTCGTGCAGGCGGTTCCTCAGGGGTTGAGATTGGGAGGTATCCGGGATCACACGGCAAGCCTCCTGGTCATGCTGGAGGAGGTTCGCCGCCAGGCTTCATCCTTCGACGTCATCCACTTCCACGTCGATCTGCTCCAGTTTCCAGCGTTTCGAGCCTCCTCCGTTCCTTGTCTGACCACGCTGCATGGCAGATTGGATCTGCCGGATTTTCATCCCGTCTATCGTGCGTTCCCGGAAATGCCGCTCATTTCGATTTCGCAAAATCAGCGTCTGCCGCTTCCCAGCGCCAACTGGCTGGCCAACATTCACCATGGCCTTCCTGCCGGTCCAACGCCCTTCAGTGCCCCGAAGCGCGATTATCTCGCCTTCTTGGGGCGCGTTGCCCCGGAAAAACGCCCGGATCGGGCGATCGAAATTGCAAAGCGGACAGGGATACCCCTTAGAATCGCGGCGAAAGTCGATCCAGCCGACCAGGACTACTTCGACCATGTCATCCGCCCGCAACTTGATCACCCCCTGATCGACTTCATCGGCGAGATCGGTGACCACGAGAAGCGCGACTTTCTCGGAAACGCCATCGCTCTGCTGTTTCCCATCGACTGGCCGGAGCCGTTCGGACTGGTGATGATCGAGGCCATGCGAGAAGGAACGCCGACGATTGCCTGGCGCCGGGGCTCGGTTCCGGAGGTTATGGACGAGGGCGTGACAGGCTTTATCGTCGACTCGCTCGAAGGGGCCGTCGCGGCGGTCCGAATGGCCGCCGATCTGGACCGGACGGCGGTCCGGCAGCGCTTCGAGGAGCGCTTCACCGCCGCACGGATGGCATCGGACTATGTCGCGGAGTACACAGGTCTATCGGATGTGCCGGTGAGGATGGGACCTCAACGTCGTCAGCTTGCCGATATTGCTCCGGCACCCTTGATGCAGGTCGTGGCAGCGACAAACCTTTCCGGCGACCGCCCTGGCTTTGCATCCCCCGTTCACGGGCCGGTCTGATGGGATCCCCTGTTGATCCCCCGTTCGAAGTATCGGAAAACCTGGACGCCATTCGCTACGATCTTGAAGTTGAGACCTCCCTGGTCGGCTGGTCGCTACAGAAACTGAAGGATGGGGATACTTTCGCAGTCCTGAACAGCCATGGAGATATTGCCGGCCACAATACCGTGGAGGGCTTGTTTCATCGCGATACGAGATTTCTGTCTCAGTTGGAGCTTCGGTTTCAGGGGCGCAAGCTCCTGCTGCTGAATTCCTCCAATCACGACGACAAGGCTGCACTGTCCGTCGATCTCACAAATCCTGATATCGAAGATGGTGCCGCGGCACTGCCCCGGGAGACCATCTTCTTCGAACGCACGAAGTTTCTCTACAAGGGAGTGTTTTACGAGCGTCTTAGCGTGCGGAACTTCACGCCGATCGACCGCCGCTTGACCATCGATTACACCTTCGGTGCGGATTTTCGCGACCTGTTCGAGGTTCGCGGGATGACGCGGGCAAAACGGGGGCACGGAACGTCCGATGTGGTAACCGCCAACACGGTCGAATTTCGCTATCTGGGTCTGGATGAGGTGGAGCGCCGCACGCGGATTGCTTTCACGCCTGTTCCCGAACGTCTGGAGACAGACCGGTCGACGCTGGAGCTGACACTTGCGCCGGGCGAAAAGAAGTCGATCTTCCTGACCGTCGCCTGTGAGGAGGGCGAGTCCACGCCATTGCTGGAGTTCTTCAGCGCCTACCGTGAAAGCCGCCGCGCCAGACGCGTCCAGACGCGGAGCATCGCCACGGTGCAAAGCTCGAGCGACCTTTTCAATGAAGTTGCCTGCCGTGCCACCTCCGACGTCTATATGCTGGTCACGCCGACTGACTCCGGCCCCTATCCTTATGCGGGCATTCCCTGGTTCAGCACGATTTTCGGACGCGATGGGATTTTTACGGCCATGTTCATGCTGTGGATGGACCCGTCGATCGCACGCGGCGTTCTGCGCACCTTGGCGGCGATGCAATCCCGCGAAACAGATCCCCGCGCTGACGCGCAGCCGGGCAAGATCCTTCACGAGGTGCGCCATGGCGAAATGGCCAATCTTGGTCAAGTGCCATTCGGCCGCTACTATGGCAGCGTCGATTCAACGCCGCTCTTCGTGATGCTGGCAGGAATGTATCTGGACGCCACCGGTGACCTTGGGACCATTGCCGAGATCTGGCCGAACATCGACGCAGCGTTGCGCTGGATCGATGAGTATGGCGATCGAGACGGAGACGGCTTTGTCGAGTACCAGGCGGAAAGCAATGGCAGCCTGAAAAACCAGGGCTGGAAGGATTCCCACGACTCCATCTTCCACGAAGACGGAACGGACGCGACAGGATCCATCGCCCTGTGCGAGGTGCAAGCTTATGTCTTTGCAGCCAAGCGTGCAGCCGCCCGAATGGCCGAACGACTCGGGCATCACCAGCGGGCCGCCGATCTGATAGCCGCCGCCCAACACCTGCGCCTTCGCTTCGAATCCGAATTCTGGGATGAGGGCCTCGGAACCTACGTTCTGGCGCTCGACGGCATGAAGCGCCCGTGTCGCGTGCGAAGTTCCAACGCAGGCCATGCCCTGTTTGCAGGCGTTACGTCGCCCGAAAGGGCGGCACGCGTCGCGGCAACCCTGTTGAGCAAGGAAGGCTACAGCGGCTGGGGCATCCGGACCCTTGCCCAGGGCGAAGCACGCTACAATCCCATGTCTTACCACAACGGCTCGATATGGCCGCACGACAACGCCGCGATTGCGATCGGGCTTGCGCGCTACAACCTTAAACAAGAGGCGGCGCGGGTGTTCACAGGTCTGTTTGATGCGGCAAAGGAGCAGGAGATGCGACGTCTGCCCGAGTTGTTCTGCGGTTTCATCCGGCGGCCCGGTCGAGGACCAACCCCTTATCCGGTCGCGTGTTCACCACAGGCCTGGGCCGCCTCTGCGCTGTTCGGCGTTCTGGGTGCCTGCCTCGGCCTTGAGCAGGCTCATACTAAAAATGAGATCCGTTTCCGCGATCCGATCATGCCCGCATTCCTGGATGAGATTGTGTTGCGCAATATCAAGCTCGGCTCATCGTATGCCGATTTCCGGATGCATCGCTACGGCACTGACGTTGCCACAAATGTTCTGGGACGAAATGGCAACGCCAAGATCCTTATCGTAAAGTAGCATTCTCTTACACACTGATCATCGTCAATGGCGTGCTACAAATTCTGGGCGAAGACCATCTCCTGAATTTGAACCATATCGCGCCCAACAAATCCGTAAAATGTTCCATGTCAGGTTGGCTCCCGTCATTGAATTTAGATATCGCTCTTCTTGCTAATCATTGTTTTCCGTACATAGAATCGGGACTTTAATATTTCATCGGTCGGTTGATGTTGCGTTTGAACGTGCATAAACGCCCGCTTTGACAGCAGTTCATCCAAGATAATCCTCCGGCCCGTGCTTTGCTATGCCCATTGGGGTATACCTACTGAGACAGTCTCCGTGAGACGCAAATCAGTGTATCATTTGCGTCGGTTTTCGATTTTTGGGACAGCATCCGGGGCAGGTCTAGACGCTATTGAGACGTTCTTGGTGCGCACGGACTCCTAGCAAATCAAGAAACCGTGGAACAAATGCTGCATGAAATGTGCTACGACTATGCTGCCTTCCCGGTACGCCGTCACAACCCCTCACCCCGTTTTCCGATCGCCGTCCACATTGGCACGCATCAGTGACATCAGCATCGGTCCAAGCCCGAACTCCCCTGCCCGCGCTCGGCGCGTGAGATCGCGGAGATATCCACCTGCCGAGTTGATATGCCCTGCCCTCTCCAGAATCGCCGCCACAGCGACTGCCGCGTTCTCCGGCCCCATCACCTCGCAAGCTTCTTCGTAAGCCGACGGGCTGACGCCAAGCATTGATCGTACCACCACCGCGGCGCCCATCAGCTCGCGCCAATGGGAGATTATGCCCCCGGGCCCGTAGTCCGAAATCTGCGGGCAGGCTTTCAGGACCATCGACAGCGGGAACGCCTTCACCTGTTCAGGCTTTGCCAACGGCTGAGCAACCACTTTGGGAGCTACTTCCAGCTCGACGGCTGCGCCCTGCTCTTTGTCAGAGCGAGGTTCAAGTTCATTGATGGATTCTGGTTTTGAATTCTGTATGTGGCAACCATTTTGAACAGCATTGCCGTCCATATTTTGTGGATTTAGCTGCGTTTGCAAAGCCTTGAGGATTTCCGTGCGCAAAAGCTGCATCTCGTCGAGGATTGCCTTAACCTGGTGAATGTTGGGATTGCGTGGAAGTCGGCTGACAATGCCGACATAGATGTCTTCGATGGCGTCCCAGTTCCCGTTAGCTCCCTCTTCCATTGCTGCGGATATCAGCTTGCGGACGTCGCGCCGGCAGATGGTCAGTGCCTCTTTGGCTCGTCTGAACTGTAGGCGTTCGGCAGCGACTTCCTGTGCGAGGTTTGCAAGTTCGGCAGCGCGGGTCAAAAGTGGCGAGAGGTCGAATCCAAACGCCTGCTCGATGTCGCCACTCTTGTCACGATGAGCGTAGCGCTTGCCGTTGGGACTATCTTTGCGTTGGATGAGGCCGGCTTCGACCAAGGCAGCCAAATGACGCCGCAAGGTCGTTCCAGTGATGCCATGCGCTCTGACCGAGAGCTGCACATTGGAAGGGAAGACCACCAATCCATTATCGCAGTTGAGTTCGCTCTCAGGATAAAACGTCAAAAGCGCGTCGAGCACAGTCAGTGCCCTGTCCTGGAGACCCAGGCGTTCGCGCGCCTCACAGGCGTCGCGAAACACCTTCCACTTTTCGACAGGGCGGGTCGGCTTCGTCTCGCATGTCTGGAGCTGTCTTTTCACGAGCGCGAGCGTAACCGCCCGCCGCCCGAAGGGCGTGGTTACATTTCCCGTTTGCATTCTTTCATTGCCTTTCTCTAGGCAAAAGAAATCTGCTCACCAAATCGGTGCCAAATGCACTTGACTATGATTCCGGGAAATGCGATTCTCTAGCTGCTAGACACGAGAAGGGCTTCCACGGGCGACCGATTGGGGGCCTTTTTCTTTTGGTTCCTATCCTTCTTTCTTTAGTTCATCCAAAAACTGCTGGTAGATGACGTCGAGGTTACGCGCCAGATAATCTCCGAACCGCGTCGCGTTCTTGGCTTTCAGAGAGATCGAATACCCTCTCCCAGTCTTCTTCAAGTCGGCGACAACGTCCCGCTCGTGGGTCTGCCACGTCGTTGCTGACCCAATCCGATCCTGCTTCTTCACCGGTCGCGATGACTTATTCAGCGTATTGTACAGGAACAAGAACCGCTCATCCGACG
The DNA here is from genome assembly GCF_011046245.1 of Allorhizobium pseudoryzae. Classification (NCBI taxonomy): domain Bacteria; kingdom Pseudomonadati; phylum Pseudomonadota; class Alphaproteobacteria; order Hyphomicrobiales; family Rhizobiaceae; genus Affinirhizobium; species Affinirhizobium pseudoryzae. The sequence continues at coordinate 159,569 of NZ_CP049245.1, read as the reverse complement.
TCAGCCGTTCGAATTCGGCGTCAGTCAGCACGGCATCCACCCTTTGTGCGTTACCGGCTTTTCCAACCAGCAATGAGAGTTCGACCCATCGCTCCCGCCCTACGGATGGGGCATCACCAACCGCTGCGATGACGGCTTGTGGAATTCGCTCGGTGACCGACAGCATCTTTGAGACGGCAGCTGCGTTTGACGCAAGTGCGACCGTGACGACGTCACGCTCATAACCAAGATCGCACAGCCGCTTGGCAAAAAGCGCGCGCTCTATGAATGTGAGATTGGCACGCGCAGAATTTTCCTGCCCCTGCGCGATCACATGGCTTTTGTCATCAATGGCTTTGACGACCGCGCGGACCTTTCGCCCAAGTTCGCGTGCCGCGCGCAGTCGCCGATGACCAAAGACCACTTGGTATCGCCCAGTCTCTGACCCATGTGGACGCACTAGGATCGGCGTATCTTGTCCGCGAACTCTTATTGCCTCCACAAGCTCTCGAAAATCGTCGTTTTCTTTGACCAGCCGATCTTGGACGAACGAATCATCAACAAGATCGGGATCGATTTCGAGCACGACTTCGCCTTCCAGATATTTATCGGCCTGTTTTGCCAGTTCATCGAGGGAGCGAACGAGAGATTTGCCCGCACCGCGCATGGGGTACATCGTTGCCGGGCCGTGATCGCTGCTGAGGTCATTCAGTCCGTCGAGCAGATTCTTCCGAGCCATCGCTTCACTCCGTTCCGTATCAATGCATTGTTTTTATGGAAAAAAAGGTCGAATTTGTCAGCTGACAACTCATCGGCCCCATGATTGATGGATCAAGTCGGCGATTTCTGAGTTCACCGCGTCAAGCGACTCGATGGCTCTGTCATAGGTTCCGCGGTTCATGGCGCTACGTTCGACCTCATATAACGTCTGCTTGGTTATGCCGGCGTCGGATATGGCGGTTGACTTCAACATTTGGTTCTTCAGCATGAACTCGTGAAACATCGTCGTCATGAAACCCATCATCTGGGTTTGGGGGACATCAGTCGGCTCGTAACGCGTGATCAAGTAACGGTACCACGACAGGTTTACTTCGGCGCCGGCCGCACGAATTGGCTTCAAAATGCCGCCGAGCATGAGCAGAAACTGCCCCATGGACATGACATCCAGCATCTGAGGATGGATGGTAATCAAGACGCTGGTCGCTGCGGTGAGTGCGGTCAATGTGAGGTATCCGAGCTGAGGCGGGCAGTCGATCACGACCACATCATACCGCTCGTCGACATCTTTCAAGGCACGCGACATCCGAGTGAAGAACGTTTTACCCTCATTTGTGGTCTTGTCGGCCATGGCAAGGGGGGTGTCGTATTCGTATTCCTGCAGGTCGAGGTTGGCAGGAATAATGTCCAGTCCAGGAAAATTTGTCGGGCGAATAATATCGGCGATGTGTGCACGGTTGTTATCGTATCGAATAGCATCATAAAGAGACGGAACCTGATCAAGCTCCGGCTGAAACCCATGAAGAGACGAAAGTGACGCCTGTGGGTCGAGATCGATTGCGAGGACCCTGTGACCGGTCAGCGCCAGATATTGTGCAAGATGGGCCGCGGTCGTCGTCTTGCCTGAGCCTCCCTTGAAGTTGACGACGGCAACAACCTGGAGCTTCTCACCGTTTCGCCGATGTGGGACATACATGCGGCTGTCAGAACGACCATGGGTATCGAGATACTGCCGCAGTTCGAGCATCTGCGCAGCCGTATAGCTGCGCCTGCCCGAAGCAGAGGTTTGAGGAGCGGGGCCCCTGCCATCAAGATGGAGCTTCTTCAGGGTACTTTGCGAGACGCCAACATAATTGGCAACTTCAGCAAGAGAAAAGGCGCGAAGGTTCTTTTTCGCATTCGGCGGGAATCGTTGCATGCTGAGAAGATGCAGCTTTTTTGAGATCAGATCGCCTTGCTCAAGAATCTGATCTTCGAAGTGCATTTGCAACTCTCTCGCAGTCGCACTTGCTGTGGCAGTCATCGGTCAAACTCTCAGATAACGATTTTCGGGCTGTTTTCACGCTCTAACCGTTATTATTCCCGATTCTCGAGCCTCAGCAAGGACTTTAGCGTTAACGGATGGTTCAACCGTCGCGCCGTTGGAGCCAGTGATCCTGCACGTTTTACGATTCCCTTCGTTGAATCAGATATTTACCAGGCTACTACGTCGGACTGGTTGCCGTCCTGTTCTCCTGTGAATCCCCAGAGGTCTATCCCACCTGATTGGTGGCAAGAGAGCCAGTTCCGCTTTGTTCGCCGATTCTTCCCCGAATCGAACCTGTAGAATTCAACAGGTACCGCTCGCTTTCACGCCGTGTTGAAGTGACTGCGCATCCGAACTGACGATCACCAAGTAGGCCAGCACGCAATGGCGTCCACTCAAAGACCGGATGTGTTGGCACAAAAGGAAGGAACGCCCATGCATCCCGCTTTGGCGCAGCGAGCCAGCCTTGAATGTCCATGCGAGGCCATTTTCACGACATGGGGTTCAGGGGGCTCGCTATCCACGCCTGTTTTGCTCGCCAACATCAAAGGGGGTCTCGTGTGACTGGGGGGCTTTCGCAGATCAGGTTGGTTCGCAAACTTCATGAGGCGCTTGGAGAAAAGCTTTGCAACGCACTTGTCGACGATGAGGTCGTTGAAATCATGCTTAATCCCGACGGCCAGCTATTCATCGAGCGTGTCGGCAAGGCCATAGAGGATGCCGGATGTTTGTCGTTGACGGCAGCAGAGACAATTATCGGAGCGGTCGCACACGCGCTTCGTTTCGACGTCAATACAAATCAGCCGATTGTTTCGGGCGAATTGCCGATCAGCGGGCATCGTTTTGAAGGTCTGTTGCCTCCTGTGGTGACCGGGCCGACCTTTGCCATTCGCAGAAGGGCGTCGCGCGTCATTGCCTTGGACGAATACGTTTCCAGCGCATTGATGACGCACGCGCAGGCGGAGACCATCCGGAATGCAGTCCAGGCACGAAAGAACATCATCGTGTGCGGCGGAACGGGTACGGGCAAGACGACGCTCGTCAATGCGATCGTCAGCGAGATTTCGGCGCGCTCACCACGCGAGCGGCTTATTATCCTCGAGGACACCGCAGAAATCCAATGCAGTGCCGACAACGTTGTCAGCCTGCACACAAGCGACGGCGTGGACATTTCACGTCTCTTGAAAAGCACCATGCGCCTTCGACCAGACAGGATCATCGTTGGCGAAGTGCGTGATGGCGCCGCGCTGACCATGCTAAAAGCCTGGAACACGGGTCATCCCGGAGGTGTGGCAACAATCCACGCCAACAGCGCACGCTCCGCGCTTCAGCGCCTCGAGCAGCTGACCGCCGAGGCCAGTCACCAGCCGATTCAGGCCATCATCGCTGATGCTGTCGATGTGATCATCTCGATCGAACGAACTGCCAAGGGCCGCCGGATCAGCGACATCGTCCACGTCACCGGCTTTGCGGGGGGCCGATACCAGACGGAATCTTATGCCGAGGAGAGCCGAAATGCAGCTTAAAAGGCTAGTCTTAACGATGACCGCATTCGCGATTGCAGCGTTCGCCGCTGCGACGCCAGCTCTCGCCAGTTCGGGCGGAAGTCTTCCCTGGGAAGGGCCGCTTGAACAGATCCAGGAATCCATCACTGGTCCGGTCGCAGGCTATATCGCACTGGCGGCCGTTGCGATCGCCGGCGGTATGCTGATCTTTGGCGGTGAGCTCAACGATTTCGCTCGCAGGCTCATGTACGTCGTCCTGGTCGCCGGCATCCTGCTCGGTGCGACAACGATCGTTGGTCTCTTTGGCGCCACCGGAGCGTCTATCGGCTTGCCACCGGAGCAGGTCACGTTGCTCAACTCGGACGGGGAAGGGGAGGGGGCATCGTGAGCCTCCACCGCAATCGTATCCATCGTGCGCTGTCGCGTCCGAACCTCTTGATCGGCGCCGACCGCGAACTGGTGCTGATCACCGGGCTTGCGGCCGTGATCCTGATCTTCGTCGTGCTGACGGTGTATTCCGCTCTCTTTGGTGTTGCGGTCTGGATCGTCATCGTCGGTCTCCTTCGCATGATGGCCAAGTCCGATCCGTTGATGCGGCAGGTCTATGCCCGACACATTTCCTACAAACCCCACTACCGGCCAACAGCCGCGCCGTGGCGAAGATACTAAAGGTGTCCCGATGGTTGCCCTCAAACGTTTCCGCGTGACCGGTCCCTCATTCGCCGATCTCGTTCCCTATGCCGGCCTGGTCGACAACGGCGTCCTGCTCTTGAAGGACGGAAGCCTGATGGCTGGCTGGTACTTCGCAGGCCCGGACTCCGAAAGCGCCACCGATTACGAGCGCAACGAGTTGTCGCGGCAGATCAATGCAATCCTGTCGCGCTTGGGCACGGGGTGGATGATCCAGGTCGAAGCGGTCCGGGTGCCGACGGTTGACTATCCGTCCCCAGACCAGTGCCATTTTCCGGACCCTGTCACCCGTGCCATCGATATCGAGCGCAGAACTCATTTCCAGCGGGAGCAGGGGCATTTCGAAAGCAAACATGCCATTATCCTGACCTACCGACCGATTGAGTCGAAGAAGACGGCGCTCACCAAGTACATCTATTCGGACGAGGAGAGCCGGAAAAAATCCTATGCCGACACCGTCCTGTTCATGTTCCGCAACGCCATCCGGGAAATCGAACAATACCTTGCCAATACCCTGTCGATCGCCCGCATGCAGACCCGCGAAGTCCGCGAGAGGGGAAGGGAGCGGCTCGCGCGCTATGACGATCTCCTGCAGTTTGTTCGATTTTGCATTACGGGGGAGAGCCATCCAGTCCGCTTGCCGGAGGTCCCGATGTACCTCGACTGGCTCGCGACGGCGGAGCTGGAGCATGGCCTGACGCCAAAGGTTGAGAACCGGTTTCTAGCGGTCGTTTCCATCGATGGCCTGCCGGCCGAGAGCTGGCCCGGTATCCTCAACAATCTCGATCTGATGCCACTGACCTATCGCTGGTCGTCGCGCTTCATCTTCCTAGACGCAGAAGAGGCACGCCAGAAGCTCGAGCGCACACGAAAGAAGTGGCAGCAGAAGGTCCGTCCCTTCTTCGATCAACTCTTCCAGACGCAAAATGGATCGGTCGATCAGGATGCCATGACCATGGTCGTCGAAACCGAGGATGCGATCGCTCAGGCATCGTCCCAGCTTGTCGCCTATGGCTATTACACGCCTGTGGTCATCCTCTTCGACCACCACAGAGAAGCGTTACAGGAAAAGGCCGAAGCCATACGCCGGCTGGTCCAGGCCGAAGGCTTCGGAGCTCGCATCGAGACCCTGAACGCAACAGATGCGTTTCTCGGAAGCCTACCGGGTAACTGGTACGCCAATATCCGCGAGCCGCTGATCAATACCAGCAATCTGGCGGACCTCGTCCCGCTGAACACGGTATGGTCGGGCAACCCGGTGGCGCCGTGCCCGTTCTATCCGCCGAACGCGCCGCCGCTGATGCAGGTCGCGTCGGGTTCAACGCCGTTCCGCCTGAACCTGCATGTCGACGACGTTGGCCACACCTTGATCTTCGGACCGACGGGCTCGGGGAAGTCGACCCTTCTCGCTTTGATCGCAGCGCAATTCCGTCGTTACGAGTTCGCGCAAATCTTTGCCTTCGACAAGGGCAATTCGCTCCTTCCTCTGACGCTCGCTGCCGGCGGCGATCATTATGAGATCGGCGATGACCAAAACGGGGAGGGCAGAGCACTGGCGTTCTGCCCGCTGTTCGATCTTTCGACAGACGGAGATCGAGCTTGGGCAACCGAGTGGATCGAAATGCTCGTCGCGCTTCAAGGCGTCATCATCACGCCTGATCACCGTAATGCGATCTCCCGCCAGATCGGGCTGATGGCGACGGCGCCTGGAAAGTCGCTGTCGGACTTTGTCAGCGGCGTGCAGATGCGCGAAATCAAGGATGCGCTCCATCACTACACAGTCGACGGCCCTATGGGTCAGCTTCTTGACGCGGAAGAGGACGGCCTGACGCTTCGGGCGTTTCAGTGCTTCGAGATCGAGCAGCTCATGAACATGGGCGAGCGTAATCTGGTGCCCGTCCTTACCTATCTCTTCCACCGGATCGAGAAACGGCTGGACGGCTCGCCTAGCCTCATCCTCCTCGACGAGGCCTGGCTGATGCTCGGGCATGCGGTGTTTCGCGACAAGATCAGGGAATGGCTGAAGGTGCTCCGCAAGGCCAATTGCGCCGTTGTCCTGGCGACACAATCCATCTCCGACGCCGAACGCTCCGGCATTATCGACGTGCTCAAGGAATCCTGCCCGACCAAGATCTGCCTCCCGAATGGTGCCGCGCGCGAGCCGGGGACGCGCGAGTTTTATGAGCGGATCGGGTTCAACGAGCGCCAGATTGAGATTGTCTCGGGCGCCATCCCGAAACGCGAATACTACGTCGCCACGCCAGACGGACGGCGGCTCTTTGACATGTCGCTCGGGCCGGTGACGCTGAGCTTCGTGGGCGCTTCTGGAAAGGAGGATCTGAAGCGGATCCGCGCGCTGAAGGCGGAATACGGCCATGAATGGCCTGCCCATTGGCTTCAATCGAGAGGAGTTCGCGATGCCAGGTCGCACCTCAACGTCCACTAATTGGATCGTTGCAACGATGACTGCGGTCATCGCGCTGTTGCCGATTGCTTCCGCCCATGCGGGATCTGTAACGGGCGCTGCCACCGAATGGACGCAGCTTGCCAACAATGCGCAGCTCATTGACCTTCTGAAAAGCTCTGGCCTGCAGGTCGATAACCAGCTGACGCAGATCACGCAACTCGCCGAGCAGATCCAGAACCAGCTGAAGATTTACGAGAACATGCTACAGAACACGACGCAGCTTCCTGATCATATCTGGGGCCAGGTCGAGAGCGATCTCAACCGTCTGCGCAACATCGTTGATCAAGGGCAGAGCATCTCGTTTTCGATGGGCAATGCCGACGACGTCCTTCAGCAGCGTTTCAAGAGCTATGCGGACCTGAAGACCAATCTGCCCAATGCCGAATCCTTCTCGAGCACCTACCAGTCCTGGTCGGATACGAACCGGGACACGATCGGCAGCACGCTGAAGGCAGCAAGCCTGACAGCGGATCAGTTCGATACCGAGGAGGGCACGATGCGTTCGCTGCGATCGATGTCGGAGTCTGCCGACGGCCAGATGAAGGCTCTCCAGGTCGGACACCAGATCGCCGCTCAACAGGTGTCTCAGATGCAGAAGCTGCGCGGTCTTGTCTCCCAGCAGATGACGATGATGGGAACCTGGCTGCAGACCGAGCAGACGGACAAGGACCTCACGCAGGCCCGCCGTGAGGCATTCTTCAAATCAACTGCGCCCTCAACATCCGGCGGCGAGAAAATGAAAGTGGAATGGTGAGAACAAAGCTGATCCTGGCCATGACCGCCGTAATCATCTCATTCGGTGCAACAGGCCTGTGGTTCCTGATCTCCCAGAGACAGGTGGCGCATGAACGGCACGAAAAATTCTTTGGGTCGACGAAGGAGTATCCGACGTCGGGCGGCGAGAAGATGAAGATCGAGTGGTATGCGAATGACCTCTGAGCTCAAAACGATCAAGGGCCTTGCGATGCTCGTCGCATTCATCGCCGTGTCGGTCCAGCCCGCAATTGCGCAGGAGGGGTCGGTCCTGACAGCCCTCCAGAACGAGATCACCACTGCCGCGAAGGGTTGGGAGAGCACCGTCATGGATGCGGCGAGATCTCTATTCTGGATTCTCGCAGGGATCGAAATCGGTATTGCCGCCGTCTGGCTGGCGCTTCAGGCCGCATCCCTTGACAGCTGGTTCGCTGAACTGGTCCGGCGCATCATGTTCGTGGGCTTCTTCGCTTTCGTTCTCGCGCAGGGTCCGACCTTCGCGAAGGCGGTCGTCGATAGCCTGTTTCAGATCGGCGCTGGTGGAGGCACGGCTTCGCCAGCCGATGTGTTCAACGCAGGTCTAACCGTCGCGACCAAGATGTCAGAGAAGGTGCAATTCGGGCTGTTCGAGGACAACGCGCTCGCAATTTCGGCGGCCTTTGCGATGGTCGTAACGGTGATCGCATTCTCGCTCGTTGCCGCGATCTTCGTATCCGTGATGGTCGAGATGTATCTCGGTCTGCTCGCCGGCATGATCATGCTCGGATTGGGAGGCTCGTCCTTCACCAAGGACTTTGCCATCCGGTACCTGATCTATGCTTTCTCGGTTGGCATGAAACTGATGGCGTTGGTCATGATTTCCCGGATCGGTTCCGAAGTCTTGACGGGCCTAGCTAACCGGCCCGACGTCGGGGACCAGTTTCAGACCGCATTGGCGATCGCCGGGATCGCGGTCGTGGTCTTCATTGTCGCCATGTACGTCCCCAATATCATTCAAGGTGTTGTGCAAGGGGCATCGGTCACGGGCGGCATGGAAAGCATCCGCCACAGTGGGCAGGCCGCATCCTTTGCACTTGGCGCGGTGTCGCTGGCCGCAGGTGCTGTCGGAGCCGGCGCAGCAGCAGCTCAATCCGCGCGCGCAGCAGGATCCTCATTCGCCGCGGCAGCGCTTCGCGGCATGGGCGCCGGGATCGGGTCGGCTGGAAAGGCTGCGGGTTCGGCTGCCAAGGAAAAGGCAATCGGTTCGCCCGGAGCCTATGCCGGTTCGATCATGGGGCTTGCCAACGCCAAGCTCGATCAGAGCCGAACCGGACAAAGCGGCCCCAGGACGCCGCCAGAACGAAACGACAAGTAATCATCAGAAAGGCGACACGCGATGGCAGCAAACCGGCCGCCCGACAGTCCCTACCTTGCCGCGCGGCAGGAATGGACGGAACGATATGGATCCTACGTCCAGGCCGCGCGCGCGTGGCGGATCGTCGGCATTCTCGGACTTTCCATGGCCGTGATCGGCTTCACCTATGCCCTGTATCTCAGCACGCAGGTCAAGCTCGTGCCCTACATCGTCGAGGTCGACAAGCTTGGGACGTCGGCAACGGCCGGCTTCCCCCAGCAAATCGAGTATGCCGACGCCCGCGTTGTCCGCGCGAGCCTCGGCAACTTCATCACCAGCCTGAAGTCGATCACGCCCGACGCTGTCGTGCAGAAGCAATATATCGACCGGACCTATGCGCTTCTCAGGACATCCGATCCCGCGACCCAGAAGATTAATGCCTGGTTCCGCGGCAACTCGCCGTTCGAAAAGGCCAAGACATCGACCGTCGCCATCGAGGTCAACAACATCGTCGCGCTCTCCAACCAGACCTATCAGATCGACTGGACCGAGTATGAACGCGACCGCAAGGGCAAGGAGACCGGCACAAGGCGGTTTCGTGGCATCGCGACGGTCGCGCTGACCGCGCCACAGGACGAGGCGATCATCCGTCTCAATCCGATCGGTCTTTATGTCCAGGACTTCGACTGGACCGCGCAGCTTTAAGGGCAGGGGAATTCACATGCACAGAACAGGATTGATCGCGGCCGTCGGCTGCATGGCAGGACTCGTCCTTGCGGATTGCGCAGTCGCACAGAGCATGACGTCGAACGAGGTGAAGGGGACCAACATCTCGCGGAAGTGGCGGGGAACGCCAGGTCTGGTGACGACCGGACCAGACGGGAAAGTGATCTTTCTCTTCGGCGAGACCCAGCCCTCCGTAGTGTGCTCGCCGCTTCAGGTCTGCGACATCGAGCTGCAAGGCGGCGAGATCGTCCGCGATGTGCTTGTCGGTGACACCGTCCGTTGGAAAGTCGAACCGGCAACGTCGGGAGCAACCGGTGGGCAGGCGATCCACCTGATCGTGAAACCGTCCGAGGCAGGTCTCGTCACGTCCATGGTCGTTACGACGTCAAGGCGGACTTACCACATTCAGCTCAAATCCCACCCCAGTCAGTACATGGCGAGGATCGGGTTTGAGTACCCGGAAGATGTGTCTACCAAGCTGGCCGACATCAATGCCCGGCTCGAGACCGGAGGAATTCCCGGAACTGCTCCGGACAAACTGAACTTCTCCTATTCGGTCAGTGGTCACGCCTCGTGGCGGCCGAAGCGCGTCTATTCCGACGGAACCAAAACCTACATCCAGTTTCCCCGATCTATTTCCGGGCAGGACGCTCCAGTGCTGTTCGTGGTCAGCGGCGGCCGGAATCGTATCGTCAACTACCGCATGAAGAACGACATGATGATTGTCGACTACGCCATCGACAAGGGCGTGCTTGTGTCCGGGACTGGTTGGCGTCAGCAGAAAATCACGATCCGGCGGGGAGGTTGACTGATGAAGAAGACCATCGCCACCGTCATAATCACTGCCATCCTTTCCGGTTGCCAGACTGCAGATGAGACGCTGATGACAAGTTCCACACCGATTGCGGTCACGGGTGCCAGCGCAAGTGCGATCGCTGGCGACATGGCTGGCCGGCTTGCCGAACAGGTCGGGCAGACTGGCACAACAACACTGAAAATGGCCAAGGATACATCCGAGTATGCCGCTGCCCTTGAGGCCGCGCTGAAGGGATGGGGATACACGGTCATCGTCGACGGCAAGGTGCCCAAGGATCACAAACCGGTGCAAATCGAGTGGTCGATCGACAGCTTCGACGGACATGTCCTGGCGCGTGTCAGCACACCGGCCTTCGCGCTCGGGCGTGCCTATACCGCAACATCCACGGGCGCAACGCCGGCCAGTCCACTTTCGATCATGCAGCGAAACTGAGGGGAGGGGAGACCATGGTTCAATCGCTCCAGCTCGGGACAGCGGGTAATGCTGACGATCAACAAAGCATGCGACGCCTCAATCGCCTGCCGATTGTTGTCGTGATCGTCATCATCGTATTGTTCTTCGGCATCGTGATCGTCGGCCTGTCGTGGCGCGGTCTTTCCTTCAACCGTGGAAACGAGCGCGACAGCACCTCCGCGTCACCGGCGACAACATTTGGCGATCAGCTGAAGCGAGGTGTGTCGGACGGGATCATCGGCGAGCCGGAGAGTCGTGAGGTGTTTCAACCGACGCCGACCCTTGTCGAGCGCGAGCCGGTAAGAGAGACCGCCGTGGAGCGACAGAATGAGGTCCACAGGGAAAGGCGATCTCGACTCGAACCGGAAGCCGAGTGGAAGGCGCGGCTGAAACGGGAACAGGACGAGCAGATTCTCCGCGAAGCGCAGCGTCAGAGGATGGCGCGCCTGCAGGCGCGCGCGACGGCCCTTGATTCTCCGCTCAAGGTAGACGTCTCCGAGATCCAAAGGAGCACCTCTGAAACGAGAGGCGACGCCCGCCCATTGCCAAACGCCACAACGCACAGTGCATCCGATCTCTATAGCGCGGCAATGAAATCCGGCTTGCTCGGCGAGAGTGTCGATCAAAATGACCAGAGCTCAAAGGAGGAGTTTTTCAACCAGGACATCAAGGAGCTTGGCTACTTACCGAACCAAGTGGTGCGGCAATTCTCGCGCTATGAGTTGAAGCGTGGATCCGTCATTCCTGCCACGATGATCACGGGCCTGAACTCCGATCTTCCCGGCAGGATTTCGGCGCAGGTCAGCCAGAACGTTTACGACAGCGCAACCGGCTACCGGCTGCTTATCCCTCAGGGCGCCAAGCTGTTTGGTCGCTACGATTCCAAGCTCTCTTTTGGACAGGAGCGCGTGTTGGTCGTCTGGACCGACCTGATCTTCCCAAATGGCTCGACGCTTCAGATCGGCGGCATGTCCGGCACGGATGCCGAAGGCTATGGCGGGTTCAGAGACAAGGTCGATCGCCATCTCTGGCGGACATTCGGGTCTGCCGCTCTCGTGGCGATAATCGGCACGGGGATTGACATGTCCTTGCCCGGGAGTTCGACCTTGGCCACGCAGGATACAGCATCTGATGCCGCGCGGCGAAATTTTGCCGAGAGCTTTGGTCGGGTGGCCGAGCAGACAATTTCAAAAAATCTCAATGTGCAGCCAACGATCAGGATCCGGCCAGGCTTCCAGTTCAACGTGTTGGTTGATCAGGATATTATCTTCCCAGCTGCGTATCGAAACTAGAAAGTCACTCACGCGCCGAGAGGGTTCTTGACGGGTGATTGAGCCCCGCCACAGATCCCGTGGGACCGTCCAAGGCTGCAATCAAGGTACCTGCAGCGCCCATACATATGGTCCATGCCTGCTGGCAGACATCCGCGCAAAAGCAGCCTTCCCCGCCTGTCAAGGTCCGAATAACAAAACTACACCGGATATTGGGCAAGCTTCCTTCACAGGAGGAAACACTTTCGAGTCAAAAGGAATGTCGACCTTGCATCACCCGGGACGCAGCGACGAGACCGTATAGACGTCCTATCTAAGATGGCCGTCCGTATCGAATGTGAAAGCGTCCAGTCCTGAACGGTGCCACTTATGGCCACCGACTTTCGTCAGTTCACCCTTGTTACCAACGTCGGCGGGTTTCACACGAGAGTGCGGGCTTGGCCTTTATGCCTCCACTAGAGGCAGAACGGCATCAATATATTGAACCAAATGACATGGGTTGGTCCTTTATATTGGAGCCGAAGAGTGCCGATCCGTCGCCCACTACGCCTGGCGGACCGTACGAGTTTTCGGGCGAACGCGAATAAGACGGGGTGCGCCTTTAGTCGAGCTTTCAGGTCATCAAGTGAACGTCCAACGGCATGCACAGTTCGTCCTACCGTTGTCACCGGCAGTTTCAGTTCCAGCATCGCTTCTGGACGGCCGCCAAGTCCGGTCTTGTACGAGGCGTCGCTGACGGAAAAGTCGATGCGTGTCAGCCCCTGCTCTGCAGACCATTGAATGATCCTCGACAGAAGTGCGATGCCGGGCGAACAGGACGCCCAAGATCCGCCGGCCATTGTGATGATAAGTAAGGTAAAGCTCTGCTTGTGCACCAGGCCGAGGCATGTGGCAATGGGTTCGTCATTGACGAACAGCGCCCACATTCTTGCGAGACCATCGGTGGAGAGACTGGAGCGCACTGCACTGTCGTAGAAGGTTTGGATATCAGAGCGCGTCAAAAGGTCATAACGACCCAGCTCGAGGAAACGCTCTTGACGCTGGGCCAACATGACGGGAAACAATTGGTCGAGATCTTCGCGCGTCTCGGCAACGGCAAAGCGAACGGTGCCACGTTCACTCAGCCGACGGTTTGACGTCTTGAGGATGCGACGGGTCTGACTGTTGGCAAGCCCTTCTACGATCTTGGCCGGGTCGCCCTCTATGCTGGCTTCATAGCGCGACACAGATGCAGGCACGGTTCCCGGAACGCAGGCAAGCGGATTGACCCGACCGCGATACTGCTTGGGAATCTGTGTAATTTCAATGAGATCGGCAGGCGGCAGCACCGAAACAACGGCCTGCCACAGATATTCTGCATCCTTAGGATCAACCAGAGCATCATTCCCGGCGAGAACCGGCATGCTGAGATCACAAACGTCGAAGGACGCAAATTCCACAACACGATAGCCCCGATGCTGAACGAGGCACATCGGCAGCAGCATCAAAGGTGACTGCGAATGACGATCCCGCACCTCCACAACGAAGAACCTAGTATTTGGAAGACCTGCCAGAGTTCGAAGAAGGACTTCAATCCACTGAAGGCTTTGAAACGGCGTCACAAATCCGGAGCGTTCCAAATCCGACCAAACACCGGTCACCGTGTTCAGATCATCGTGGCACAACGCTTCAAACCGTGACTCTGGCATACTGACCACTTTATGAACTGCACCGGCGATAGAACACGGGCGATTACACTGAATTTGGCAGGCGTTTCCACGACAACGCTAACTTGTTGTCAGATATCTCTCGCTTCAGACGCGGTCGTCAAGGCGGGGGATGATCAATGATTGCGTATGCTGACCACCCTGGCGCCTATCGCAACGTGCGGCCGGCATCATGGCTGGTTCGATGTTGCTCTACCCCGCTCGGTCGCTAGATGAGACCCGCATCTTTTGCGAGTGAGATCAGGTGCGGGATGTTCGCAGCACCGAGCTTTTGCCGCGCGCTGTCGAGGTAGGCCTGGACCGTGCGCGGTGTAAGGTGAGCGAGGATGGCGATCTCGTGGGCATATTTCCCCTTCATCGACCACCGCAGACACGAAAGCTCTCGAGGCGAAAGCCGACGGATTGATTTGGACCGGGCGGCCGTCTGAACGAGTTGCAGACGGTAATGGATCGACAAGACGGCCTGCAGTGCCTTGCCTTGCTCCTGGATAATTGCGCTGACCTTATCCTTGTCTCCGCCGACGAACGAAAGCTGCAGATGCGCGCCGAAGCTTCCCTCAGCCGGAATTGTGACGCCGAAAAGTACGCCGTGGCGTTTCGCATCACCGGCAAATTTCCGAAGCTCGGAAGGTTTCCCCGAAACGTCCCAATCGGATGTTTGCCAGGGGAAGGGAGATTTCTTGAGCTTTGCGAGGCGCCGAACCGGATCGATGACCGCATAGCGATCTGATCGATAGATGCGCAACCAGTCCTCGGGAAAATTGGTGATGTACTGGCAGGAAGCATCATCCGCCTGCAGATAGGCGAAGTAGCTGAAGCCGTTTGCGCGCACGAAAGACCGCAGTGCATACCGGATCATTGTTTCGTCAGCGGATGCGTCGATCATATCGATGAGCAGGCGCAAGGCATCAAGCATATCTTTCCCCAAGGTCATCGTCATATCGACGGGTCGGTTCCGATGAGACCTGCATTGATGTCAGCAAAGGCGCCGGCCAATCCACGCAGCTGCTCTTCGGTATGGTCGGCGGTTAGGCAGACGCGCAGACCCGCCTTGCCGCGGGCAACGGTCGGGAAAAAGACGGCGGAAACGTAAAAGCCGCGTTGGAGAAGCTCCCGCGCCGTATTGATCGTGAGCAGTTCGTCGCCGATCGGAAACATTCGGATGGGGAAGGGTTGTCCCGCAAAGTCGCTCGGAATGAGTTCGTCGAGGAGCGCGACATTTGCCGCCAGACGGTTCTGCCGCAGGGCAAGCTCTGGTGAACGATGAATATTTGCGGACGCAGCCACAGCGCCAAGTGCAGCGGTGTTCAAAGATGCGGAAAACGCATGCGCAATCGCAAAGCGCCGGAACAAAAGCTCCTGCCCGGCAGACCCGAGTAACAGGACGCCGCCCGAAGCGCCGAAACCCTTTCCCAGAGACGAGGCGATTATCGTGCGGTCACCGATGTCATTGATCTGGCTGCGTGCGTACCCCTCGCCTTGAGGTCCGAATAGAGAGACACCATGGGCATCATCAATATACAAAAACAGACCGTAACGGTTCTGCAGGTCCCGCAAAGCTGCGATCGGAGCCTGGCCGCCCATGGAATAGATGCCATCGCAAACATAAGCCACCCGGGCATTGTCGCGGCAGATCTCCTTGAGGCGAGCCAAATCGTTATGTGCGATTGTTTCCACGCGCGTCTCCTGCGCGACAACCCCCTTATGATGGGCGAGGGTTGCATGAGCGAGGCGATCAAAAACCATGACTGGCCTTTGTCCACCGGTCAGATGCCCCGACGCAATCAGGGGGAGTGCGCTCATGTTGGCGGCCAGCACGGTGGTGAATGTCAAGGCCCGGGCCCCGAACAGATCGGAAAGTTTATCCTCAACGTCCCCTAGACGACGAAAGTTGAGACGCGTGCGCGCGCACGACCAATGAAGCGTCCCGTCGTCCAACACCGCCTTTGCAGCGCCCTCAACGATTGCCGGATGATTATCAAGACCGAGATACGAGCACCGGACAAAGTCGATCGCGTCTTGACCATTATGGGCCAGACGAACGGACCGACCGACACCCGGCGCCGCATATAGCGCCATGATGCCCCGGAAATGAGCCGCATCGAAGCTGGTGCCTGCGACATCGATCATCGTGCCGGTATTGCGGAAAGACTGAAGAGATTGCTCGTGAAACTGCCTGTCGGACGCGTTTATCATCACACCACTCCATCACTTCGGAATAATGCGATGACACGCCAGACGGCAGATTATGACAACGAAGCAGCTGAGAAGGTTTTGTGAATCTTTGTCATATATTGCGCGATCAATGACAAGGTTCAAACATCAAATATAAAGCCAGCTGAACGGATCGTCCGGATCATCTTTTCTCCGGAGGCTTGTTCGAGCAGGCGCCTGAGCCGCCCGACATGTACATCGACTGTGCGTCCTTCGACATGGATTCCGCTGGGCCAGGCAGCGGAAATAAGTTCGGACCGCGATGATACCCTTCCCGCATTGGCCATCAGGTGCGTCAGAATGCGGTATTCGGTCGGACTGAGGTAGAAAACGGAGCCGGCAGATAGAAGAGCACGAGAGCTTCGGTGGAGTTTGATATCACCGATCGCAAGGACATCGTTCTTGCGGGAAACCGTCAGTTTAGGGGTATCGGCATCAAGAACGCGACGAAGGCATGCGATAATGACCTCGGGGGATACCGGTCGAACGAGGCATTCGCTGACGCCTGCCTGCTTGAATTCAAGAAAATGATGCTCGTTGCAAGCACGGATCAGCGCGATGATCGGTATATCCTTCGACGTCTGCGTGGTTTTTATGGTGCGGCAAAGGGCAAGTGCGGCGTCCAGTGTGTTGTGGCTATCAAGCAGGATGGCATCGGCGCCGGTCCAGGACAATTCGCTATGCTCTCCGGTGATGCTCAAGGGGGTCATCACATAGCCATGCGCAGTGAGCACATGCGCAAGCAGAATGGAAATTTCGGCATCCTGTGATACGAGAAAGACGTTTTGGGACATACGCCGCTCCTTCGAAAGTCGTCCAGGGACGGGCCTCAAGGCCAGGAGGCACCGCAACCGGTCAGGCCCGGTCGCGGCAAGTCGGACAGTCTTTAGCGAACCCAGCTATTCCAACGTTGCAAGAGGTCGGCTGCGTTGGCGTTGATCCATTGGGCATCCGGGACGATGATGCTGTCGCGAAGGTCATCCGTGGTAGGCATGGAGCGACGGGCTTCATCAGACATCAACGCAATCGCCGCGGTACTGGGCGGTGTGCACGATAGGATGTCGCAGGCCCTTGCCTGAACCTCCGGATTGCTCAGCCAAAATTCGATGAGCTTGAGAGCGTTTTTCCGATTTGGCGCGTTTTTGATGAGGGCGATGCGATCTCCCACAAGGAAGGCATTTTTATAGGACCAGCCGATATCCAGGCCTTCTGAGCGCATTGCTTTGGCTCGTGTCAGCCAGATCTGGCCGAGATCGTAGTCTCCGCTGCGAAAGCCCTGGACGCTTTGGTCCCCGGTTTTCCACCAGACGGTGACCTGGTCTCGGATTGTGTCGAGCTTCCGGAATGCGCGATCGACGTCCAGGGGAAACAGGTTGTCGCGCGATACGCCGTCTGCCAACAGCGCTGCGGCGAGGACTCGCCACGGATCGTCGAAGTTTGGAAAGGCCCGCCCGCCCGGAAAGCGTTCGGTGTCCCACATGTCGGCCCATGATTGAGGTTCAGGCTTCCCGTTCTTGCGATAAGCCAGCAGGGTTGCGGTTGATTGCAAAAGCGCGCCGCCGGGCTCGCAGGCGTTGGAGACAAGATCGGTATTGGTCTTGAAGCGGGCGCAGAATTCGCTCAGGTCTTCAGTCACCTGCCGATGGGCATCGGATGCAGCCTGAATTTCACCATCGAGGTACAGGTCCCAGCTGACATTGCCGGATTTGACCATCGCCGATGCCTTGGCTCGCATCTCCGCATTGGTGGCTGACACCACCACGACATCAATGCCGGTTGCTTGAGAAAATGGCCCGAACCATGCCTCTTGAAGGGCGCGATCATAGGCACCGCCCGTTGATGCAATCACCACGCGTTCGTTGGCACTTGCGCAGAGACTGGAGCCAAGGAACATGACCGAGGCAATGATGGGTCCGCGGATCCAGAATTTTGAAAGGTTGATCATGACGGCTGTTCTCCTTTGCGCTTTTTGTTGATGCGGGCGGTTGAGACGAGATGCATGAGGCCGATGAGGCAAAGCGAGGCGATGACGATAACGCTGGATGCGGCGGCAATGACCGGGCTCAGGTTGAAGTCGATGTCTTCGAACATCTTGCGACCGATCGGTTTCCCACCGATGTCCGAGATGAAGAAGGCCACCGTTGCCTCATCGAAGGATGCCAGGAATGCAAACACAGCACCGGACGCGATACCGGTGGTGATGTTCGGCAAGGTGACATGCCAGAATGTCTGAAAGCGATTGGCGCCGCAGTTGAGCGCAGCCAGTTCCAGAGCAGGATCGAGACGCTGGAGCGAAGAGGTGACCGACATGACGACGAACGGGACGGACAAGACCGTATGGCTGATGAGAAAGCCGAAGAACGTGCCCGTCAGATGCAATGGCGAGAAGACGAGATAAAGCGCAACGCCCAAAACGACATGCGGCACGATCAAGGGGCTGATCGAAATGGCCTGGACAACGCCGGCAAAGGGGAGATCGCCTTTCGACAGCGCCAGAGCCGTCAACGTTCCGATAAATGTTGCCAGGACAGAGGTGGCCAGAGCAACACGAAGGCTAAACCAGGTCGCGGCCATCCAATCCGGATCAGAGAAGTATTGTTCATACCAATGTAAGGTCAGCCCTTCGGGCGGAAACTGCAGGTATGATGTCGTGCTCACGGACATCGGAAGAATGATCAGGGTTGGAAGCAAGAGAAACACGAGGATCAGCGTGAGCACCGCGCCGGCCAGGAATTGTTGCGTTGACAAGGCGTTCAGTCTCGCTTTCCAGAGACTGCGCTGTTGGACTGACATCGAAGATGACATGGATCGATCAAAATACACCGCTGAATCCTTTGCTGAACATGAGTGCACGGCGAAACACCGTAACGATGGCGATGGTCAGTGCGAGAAGCACGGTGGACAGTGCTGCGGCGAAGGGCCAATCCAGCAAGACAGTTGTCTGCTGACCGATCAGCGTTGCCATGAGCATTGACCCGGGTCCGCCAACGAGGGCGGGTGTGATGTAGAAACCGAGTGCCAGCACGAAGGTGAGGATTGTTGCGGCAAACACCCCGGGCAAACTCAAGGGAAGTGTGACAAAGATAAAGGCACGGATCGGACTGGCACCCAAGGATGCTGCCGCGCGGCGAAGCTCGACAGGCAAAGTCTTCAGTGTCGAGTAGATTGGCAAAATTGCGAAGGGCAGGAGAACATGCGTCATGGCCACGATCACGGCGCCTTGCGTGTAGAGCAGCTTGAGCGGCTGGTCCGACAGCCCCAATGCCTGGATAATGTCGTTGGCAATACCGTTTCTCTGGAGGAGAACGATCCAGGCGTAAGAGCGGATCAAAACCGACGTCCAAAGGGGAACCAGCACGCAGCCGGCAATAACGGTGGCAATTGTCGGCCTTGCCTGCGCCATGGCATAGGCGACCGGATAGCCGATGAGCAGGCACAGAGCGGCCACCGCAAAGGACAAGGAGACTGTGGTCCACAACACGTCCAGATAGAGGCTTTCGCTGATCAGGCGGTGATAGGCTTCGGCCCCGTTGTTGAAGCTCATGTTCACCAGACCCGCCACCGGATAGACGAAGGCGACCAGTAAGATCGCGGCAAGCGGGACAACCAGCATGATGGATGGCAACATTGCGTAGCGGCGTGCCGAGTTGCCGCGCAAGAGGCGCCGCATCCCGTCACGGGAGATAGAGATTGCCGGATAGCTCATGCCGTCACCTCGCCATCATGCGGAAAAAGAAGTGGCATGTGTTCGGCAAATCGCAGCGCAACCCGATCACCTTTGGCGGGCAAATCGATCGCACTGGCATTCATTTGCACGCTGACGACGGTCGATGCGGCATCATCAAGTCGCACCAAAGCGGTCGTATGGGCCCCGAGGAAGATAACCGTTTCGAGGCGTCCAGTGAGGTCGCCGTCAGCCGTCGTCTCGAAGGGAATGAGCGTTAAATGTTCGGGTCTGATGGCAAGCCGGCATGTTGCGCCTGTCGCTAGACCTTTGGCGCGAAGATTCTTGAAAGGCACGACAAGCGCCGCGCAGCCGGCGACGTCCAGAGAGACCGCGTGAGCGTTCACCGCATAGATCCGGGCGGGGACGAAGTTGACGGTGCCGATGAAGTCGGCGACGAAGGCTGTTTCGGGGGATCGGTAAAGCTCAGCAGGCGTGCCTTGCTGTTCAATCAGACCGTCGCGCATGACGACAACCCGATCGGACATGGTCAATGCCTCTTCCTGGTCATGAGTGACGTAAATTACAGTGGCGCCCAAGCGCTCCTGCATGCGCTTGATCTCGATCTGCATGGCCCCACGCAACTTCTTGTCCAGTGCCCCGAGCGGTTCATCCATGAGGATGACCGGTGGATCGAACACCAGCGCGCGGGCAAGGGCCACGCGCTGCTGCTGACCGCCGGACAATTGATGGGGATAACGCCCGGCAAGGGCGCGCAGCTGGACGAGGTCGAGAAGAGCCTCAACCTTGCTTCGCGCGTCTGAGCGTCTCTTGAGCCCGCGCATTCGCAAGGGAAATTCGACGTTTGCCTGGACGGTCATGTGAGGGAAGAGCGCATAACGTTGAAACACCATGCCGATGTTTCGGCGATTGGCGGGTATATGAGTGACATCGACATGACCGACATGCAGTGTCCCGGCAGATGGCACCTCGAAGCCGGCAATCATCGACAACAAGGTGGTCTTGCCGGATCCGGAGGGGCCGACGATCGAAACGAACTCGCCGGCGGCAATGTCAATGCTGGCATCCTGGACGGCCCAAGTCGGGCCATAGCGTTTCTGAACGCCGAAAAGGCTCAATGTTTGACCAATCAAATCTGGTTCCCTCACATGTTTTGTTGGTCACGCGCAAACGGACAGCCTGCAAGGCCCAAAGGGCGATGCAGCCTTGCGGTCCGCGGTGACAGTGGTCGTACAAAGCGCTATGTTTGATGCGACAAATCTTTGCATAAACTTCACACTTCAGTTTTTGTTGCATCAAAAATTGGATGTGTCAACGCGCTTAAGGACAGATAAAGCAAATGACAGCAACCGGTGAGCGCAGCGACATGCCGAGCAATCTCGGCAGTGCCGCCTACGACGAGATGAAAGACCGTTTAATGCGCGGCACCTACAGGCCAGGAACAAAGTTGACCGTGCGCCTTGTCGCCGACACGCTGGGCGTGAGTTCGACACCGGCCAGAGACGCGATCAACCGCCTGGCTGCTGAAGCGGCACTCGCCTACGCTGGACCGAAGACAGTCGTGGTCCCGGTTCTGACGGAAGCGGATCTGCACGAAATCACAGCAGTCCGTATCGCGCTTGAAGGACTTGCCGCGGAGCAGGCCGTGAAATCAGCGACTTCGGCGGATGTCGATAAACTTGTATCTATTCAAATGCTTATAAATTCAGCGCTCGATGCGAGCCGATATGAGGACGCACTTAGCCACAACAAGGAGTTTCACTTCCTGGTCTATCGACTGTCGGGCTTTCGCAATCTGGTTGCCATGATCGAGACGCAGTGGCTGCGGGTCGGACCGTCTTTTCACGATCTTTATCCTGAGTTCGCGCTGGAGCGACAAGGTGTGAGAAATCACGAAATGGCGATGGAAGCACTCGCCGATCGCGACGGCAACGCGCTCCGCGCGGCGTTCGAAAATGACATCCGCGAGGGGAGCCGGCGGTTACGCAAAGCCATCGGAGAAAGACGACAGCGACACAGATAATTTTGTCACACCGGGTTGACCATTCCAATTTTTGTTGCAACAAAATGCAAAGCCGGTGCAAAGTTCCGGTTTCCCCGCAACAGATGAAGGTCAGGCCATGCCCACCGCGATGCAAAGCCGCCCCGCGGCGCCACCGAACCTACGTTCGGCGCCACATTATATGCGCGCCCAAAAGGTATTTCCCGCTGGCGTGACGCGAGCAACGATCGAACGGGATCCCCATCCGATTTATATTCGTTCGGGGGAGGGGGCCTATGTGACCGACATCGATGGCAAGCGCTACCTCGACTTGAACAACAATTTCACGACGCTGATCCATGGCCACTGCTTTGCACCGGTGAGCGATGCTGTGTTGCGTCAAGTGCGGGAGGGGTCCTGCTTTGCCAATCCGACACCGCATGAGATCGCGCTAGCCGAACTTCTGGTGGAGCGGATCTGTGCTGCCGAACGCATTCGTTTCGTCAATACGGGGACAGAAGCGGTCATGTTCGCAATCAAGGCTGCGCGAACATTTACGGGAAAGCCGGCCATTGCCCGCTTTGTCGGCGCCTATCATGGCGCCTATGACTGGGCGGAGATGGGGCAAAATGGAAGAGTCGGTCACCCGGGGAATGGCAGCGCGGCAAGTCCCGGCTATGGAGGGCAGCCGCAAGCCGTTGCCGATGATGTCATCCTGCTGGACTTCAATGACGGTGAAACCACAGAAGACCTCATCATTTCGAATGCGGGGCGATTGGCCGCCATTCTGGTTGATCCAATGCCCAGCCGGGCGGGCCTTCTGGCTCCTAAGCCTGGCTTTTTGGCGAGGCTGTCTAGACTGGCCGCTGAACACGGGATCCTCGTTATCGCCGACGAGGTTCTAAATCTTCGCCAGGGATATTCGGGGGCATCGCCGCGCTACGGGCTTTGCCCGGACCTGGTGACGGCCGGGAAGATCATTGGCGGCGGCCTGCCCATCGGCGCCATTTGCGGACGCCAGGATGTCATGTCGGTGTTCGGCAGTTCCGACGGAGCAACCCGGCTCTCACAAGGTGGGACTTTTTCTGCCAATCCCCTGTCGATGGTGGCGGGACTTGCGGCCATGCAATCCCTTCAGGCGACGGACTTTCAGCGTCTCGAGGCATTGGGCGACGACTTGCGGCACAGGCTTGCGCAGGTAGCGCGAAAACACGGCGCACGGTTCTGCGTCAATGGAGCCGCTTCGCTATTTCGGATTCACGCCAGGGCGGACATTCCAACCCGATATGCCGACGCAGTCGAGACTGCGCAGCAAGGGGAAATATCGCGTTCGCTGGTCCGGCATTTCCGAGAACACGGCATCTTGCTGCCGATGGGCGCGGCGGCGTGCCTATCGACACCGATGGGACATCAGGAGATTGATCTGATCGTTTCGGTTTTCGATGACTTTCTGGATGAACACCCGGAATGGCAGGAGGCAGCATCTCAATGAGCATTAAAGGAAGACAGGAAACAGTTGCCGAAAGGGTTGCCCAATCGCTGGTGCGCCATGAGGTGAAATTCATCTTTGCCCAGAGCCTGCCGTCCGCCGTCATTCTTGCGGCAGAGGCCGGAGGCATCCAGCAGATCTCCTACCGGCAGGAAAACATGGGCGGTGCGATGGCGGATGGCTATGCGCGGCTGTCTGGCAAGGTCGGCGTCGTCGCCGCCCAGAACGGCCCTGCGGCCACCTTGCTGGTGGCACCCTTGGCGGAGGCGTTGAAGGCGAGCATTCCTGTGCTCGCGCTGGTTCAGGATGTGGAGCGCGATCAGACGGATAAGAACGCCTTCCAGGATATCGACCAGATCGGCCTCTTCCAGGCCTGCACCAAATGGGTTCGTCGCGTCGGTGTGGAACACCGTATCGAGGATTATATCGATGCGGCCTTTACAGCGGCGGCCTCCGGGCGTCCGGGCCCGGTTGCTCTGCTCTTGCCGGCTGATCTGCTGCGTGCACCCATGCCTGAGGATTCGCTTTCGCGCCGTCACAATCTGGGTGCATGGCCGCTTGATCGCCAGGTGCCACAGCGCGCAGCACTGGAGGAAGCGGCTGACCTGATTGCCAATGCCCGGGCACCCGTTGTCGTGGCGGGCGGCGGTGTCCATGGCGCACGCGCGTACGAGGCGCTTGCCGCGCTGCAGGACATCGCGTCTCTTCCCGTGTGCACAACCAACATGGGCAAGGGTGCGGTCAGCGAGGATCATCCGTTATCGCTCGGTGTGATCGGATCGCTGACGGGTCCAAGATCGCTCGGGCGACACACAAGCCGGTTCGTGAAGGAGGCGGACGTCGTGCTGTTGATCGGGACCCGAACCAATCAGAACGGCACGGACAGCTGGAAACAGATCGGGCGACAGGCAAAGGTCATCCACATCGACACAGATCCTTGCGAGATCGGCCGCAATTACGAAGCCTTACGCCTGGTTGGAGATGCCCGCGAAACGATTGAGGTGCTTGTGACATGCCTCAAGCAGCGCGATTTGACACGATCTGCCGCCCGGCGCCCCAAACTCGAACAGGATATCGAAGCCTCATGGAAGTCCTTTGAGGCCGATCGTCTCGACGTTTATCAATCGGAGGCGGCACCGATCCGACCGGAGCGGGTGATGCAGGCATTACAGCCTTGGCTTGAGAAGGGCCTGATCACTGTCGCCGATGCCAGTTACTCATCGATGTGGATCCTCGGTCAATTACGGGCGCGCCAGGCAGGGCCACAATTTGTCACGCCGCGGGGCCTCGCTGGACTGGGATGGGGTGTCCCATTGGCCATGGGTGCGAAGCTTGCAAAGCCGGATAGACCTGTGGTTGCTGTCGTCGGTGATGGTGGATTTGCCCATAGCTGGGCAGAGATCGAGACAATGATCCGCCACGGCATCGCGGTCACCACGATTGTCCTGAACAACGGCATCCTCGGATTTCAAAAGGATGCCGAGACGGTGAAGTTCGGGCGGTATACGAGCGCCTGCCATTTTGCGCCGGTCGATCATTGGCGCATCGCGGAAGCCTGCGGATGCGAAGGAGTTCGCGTGGATCAGGCGGATCAACTGCAAACGGCGATTGACGGGGCCATCAGTTCGCAGGCGCCGTGCTTGATCGAGGTTATCGCTGATCCGGCAGCGCATCCGCCTCTGTCGCTTTTTGCCGGAATGGACTCGGCCGCATGACGAAGGAGATCCGGCAGCGCGTGGCATTGGTGAGCGGCGGCGGGTCGGGAATTGGCCTTGCCATCGTCAAGCAGCTGCTCGCTGCCGGGTTTCATGTCGGCTTTTTCGGGCGCAGTCGCGAGAAGATCCGCACTGCGGAAGCAGAACTGCGAACGCACACGACAGGCGCCAAATTCCTGGGTTTGACGGGTGACGTTTCTTCCAAGGCAGAGATTGCCGAGATTGTGGGAGAGACTACAGAGCGGTTTGGCCCGATCGATACCTTAGTATACTCGGCTGGCATTTCACCGAAGATAGCAGACGGGATGACCGCTGTGCCTTTCAACGCGCTTTCGGTTGAGGAATGGAACGCGGTGCTGGCAACGAACCTGACGGGGGCGATGGTGTGCTGCCAGGCCCTTTTGCCACAAATGATGGAAAGACGCTTTGGCCGGGTGGTTTTCGTTGGATCGATTGCGGCGCGCACGGTGCCGCGACTTGCGGGGACAGCCTATGCCGCATCGAAAGCCGGTTTGAGCGGCCTTGCAAGATCCTTGATCGCCACCGCCTCCGGCACCGGGGTGACCATCAATACGATTGCGCCTGGCCATATTGTGACGGAGATGACAGGCGGCCAGGCCGGCCAGCACAATCCGGATGCAATAAGCCGAATTCCGGTGGGACGATTGGGCCTTCCTGAGGACGTGGCATCCATGGTGAGGTATTTGGTGTCCGAAAACGCCGGGTTCGTCAATGGCGCGGTGATCGACGTGAATGGCGGAGAATTCACCCCGCTTTGAGGAGGCCTAACCGGTGCGACGTGTTCTGGTTTGCCTGTTGGATGCGCAACTGTTTGTCCTGCTGCAGCATGTGCTGGCGGCGGAAGGATTTGCAGCCGTTGCGCCACCCTCACCGCGACACCGAACGGCCCAGATCCCTTTTCTCGACTATAACGGATTGGATGCGATCCTGCTTGAAGTGCCTGATCGGACGGGGTGGTTTGAAGCCAGCGTTGCGGCTCACCGGGACGCAGCTATCCCGCTGGTGATCATCACGCGCGACGACCACCTCTCTCCAGACCCACGTCTCAAATCGGCCCTTGTCCTTCGTCGCCCGTTCAAGCCAATCCAATTGCTCGAGTTTCTCCGCACGCTGAGACACGATCGAACCAAAGAGGTCTCGGACCACTTGCTGGTTTTCGAAGATGTTGAAGTTGATCTTGCGACTCACACAGCCCGCCGGTCCGGGAAAGCCGTTCAGTTGACGGGCCTGCAGTTTCGCCTTTTGGCGCATCTGATGGCGCGTGCAGACAGAGTGTGCGGCCGCGATGAATTGATCGAGGCTTGCTGGAAGACGAAACAGCCGGTTGAGCCGCGGACAGTGGACATCCACATCGGTGAGATCAGGCGGCGCCTTTGCGCGCATGGTCCTGATCTGATCCGAACGGTGCGCGGGGCGGGTTACTGTGTTTCTGCCGGCGATAGACCTGTTGATCAAGCCGGCAATTCAACCGCCACCTGACGGCCGCTCAGTTCGCACAGGCTTTCACCAATCTCGCACATCGCGCCACGTCCTCGTCGCGCCCCTCAAACCAGGCGTCGATGCCAAAATAGGCAATGGCGGTCACAGCATCCGCACCGAATATTTCATGCGCCAGTTTGAGGACGACCGCATCTTCGGCGTCCGAACCGCGTTCGATGTCTGCTGAATTCAGGTCATGCGCCATGGTGCTCTCCTCGCGTCCGGCGAAGAGATCAGGAGGTTTACCGCCGGACGTTGATGCAGCGCGTCTCACAAAGGAGAGACGACGAGCCGTCCCTGGCGTAGGTCTTGACCTGAAAAGATCATAGCGCCTCGAATTCAGCCGCTCAACCCGAAACTGGCGCGGTGTCACAAAACCCGGTCATGACCGACCTCCAAAGGGTGGCCGCATCTGCGGCTCATGCTGCGATCGTTTTGTGGCAACATGGCAAAGGCGCTGAAACGTCCAAAACTGCACTCGCACCGGACGGGGCTCCCCTCTCACCCGCAGAAAATGCAAAGTGTTGTTCCGGCGCGGCGCCGACTGATGTATCATTACCCGAACCCAACCCCTTGGCGTCCTCGCCAGCCTTGAGCCGCCACCTTCAACCATCAGGATTGCCGATTTTTTATAGCTCATGATGAAATCATCACTCGATCACATCCCCCCGAAAAAGCAGAGAGAGCTCGCACGAACCGTCGAGATCCTGCACGAGGAATTCGAGGACGCTCTGAAGGATGGAACCGCTGGGTTCAAGAAGCGCGGGCGCATCCTGAAGATCATCCTGTTCGGCTCTTATGCCAAGGGCGGCTGGGTGGACGAGCCCTTCACCATGAAGGGATATCGTTCGGACTTTGACCTGCTCATCATCGTCAACAACCGCAAGCTCTGCGAATACGCCACCTACTGATACAAGGCGGCAGATCGGTTGATCCGCGATCCGCAGATCGAGACCCCTGTCAGCTTCATCGTGCATTCCCGCCGCGAGGTGAACACCTACCTGAAGGAAGGGCAGTATTTCTTCTCAGACATCCGCAAGGAAGGCATCGTTCTTTACGAACTGGATGACGAGCCATTGGCAGAGCCTGTGCCACTGACACCGGAGGAGCGCTTGAGGGTGGCACGGGAGCATTTTGAAGATCGCTACTCGACTGCGTGCGGCTTCTTCGATACAGCCAAATACGCACTTGGCCGCGCGCGCATCAAAGAAGCTGCTTTTCTTATCCACCAAGCGCTGGAGCAGGCCTACTCGTGCGTGCTCCTCACCCTTACCAACTATGCCCCGCCGTCTCACAACATCAAGTTCCTTAGCTCAATGGCCGAGGAGCGAGACCGACTGCTGGCGGACGCTTTCCCACGGGATCAGCAGCGGGAACGCGCATGGTTCAACACGTTGAACGAGGCCTATGTTAAGGCTCGCTATTCGAAACACTTCGAGATCAGCGAAGAGGCGCTGACATGGATGGGAGAGCGAACCAACGTACTTTTAGCGCAGGTCCAAAAAACTTGTGAAGAGTATATCGTTCAACTACGACAATCACAGGCTGCAGTTGCGTAACGACAGTGACCCGGTCGCCAAGCTACCTCGGCTTCAATGACGGGGCGACAACTATACATTCATGACCAAGCGACTGGATCAGTCGTGAGCGCGACGAACATCCCACCTTTGCTTTTCTGACCAAGGCCGCGAGATATGCTCCTTCATCTACAGGAGCGGAACGGGATGGTTGGAGACCGCGCTGATGCCATGCTTGAAGTCATGGATGAAGGCATGCATGAAGCCAGGCATGAGGGAAAATATCGTCGGATCGAGGTTATCACCGGTCGTCGCCAGCGACGGAACTGGACTGCCGAGGAGAAGGCGCGCATCCTTGCGGAAAGCGCAGAACCTGATGTGAACATCTCGGCCGTTGCTCGGCGCTGGGGCGTCAATCGCGGATTGCTGAATGTTTGGCGTCGGGATGCCGGGCTGACCTCTCGTCGTTCGGCCAATGTCTGCGCGCAGCAGCCGATGTTCGTGCCTGTGACCGTGGTTGGCGATCGAACGTCGCCCGAACACTTGCCGTCGGATGCCGCCGACTTCGCCGCAGGTTGGATTGAAATCGAGATTGCCGGCGCACGCCTGACCATGATCGGCTCGGTGGCGCCCGAGTTGGCGCAAGCGGTCGTGACGGCGTTGCGGGGTCGCTGTTGATCGGTCTTTCCCCTGGCGGAGTGAAGATCATGGTTGCGACGCAACCTGTCGACTTCCGGCGCGGCATGAATGGCCTGGTGGCATTGGTGGCATCAGCACTTGCGGCTGATCCCTATTGCGGCGACGTGTTCGTGTTCCGCGCCAAGCGTCTTGATCGACTTCGCTGCATTTATTGGGATGGATCCGGCATGATCCTGGCGACGAAGTGGCTTGAGGCTGGCAAGTTCATTTGGCCCCCGATCCGCGATGGCTCCATGCAGATGACGCGCGAAGAGTTCTCGCTTTTGCTGGCCGGTATTGACTGGACAAGGGTGAAGCGAAACACAGTGAAGAGGCCCTTAAAAGTAGGTTGATCCTATTGGTTTTGCTTGAAGATTCGCACCTATATGGTAGGGTCTTTCATGCCACTTCGACCCGATCCCTTACCTCAGGATGCCGCGCAATTGACCCGGATCATTCTCTTCCTCGACGAAGAGAATGCCGACCTCAAGGCGCGTGTTGCCTTCCTGGAAGGCCAGCTCTTTGGTCCGAAGTCGGAGAAGATGGCGGCGGTCGATCCGACACAGGCGATGCTCGACCTGGGTGAGCTCAGCGACATTCCCGTTGCGGCCAATGACGATGTTGCCCCCGTGGCTGACCGGACAGCACCGGCACGGCGATCGCCAGCGCGCAACATCGGCCACTTGCCCAAGCACCTTCCGCGTTATGACGAGGTCATCGAGCCGGAGAGTAAGGTCTGCCCCTGCTGCTCATTCGAACTGCATTGCATCGGCACGGATGTCAGCGAGGCGCTCGACATCGTGCCGGCGGTTGTCCGGGTGAAACGGACGATCCGGCCACGCTATGCATGCCGGGCCTGCGAGAGTGGTGTTGTGCAAGCGCCAGCGCCGGCACGCGTGATGGATGGCGGCATGGTGACCACGGCATTCGCTGCCCATGTCGCTGTTTCGAAGTTTGCCTGGCATCTGCCGCCTCATCGTCAAGCCCAGATGCTTGCCTCCTGCGGCGTCATCATTGATCGCGGCACGCTCGGCGCCTGGGTCACGCGGGTCGCTTGGTGGATTGAGCTTCTCTACGACGCGCTGACCGCCTTCATCCGCTCGCAGCCGAGGGTGTTCTGTGATGAGACGCCGCTTCCGCAGCTCGATCCGGGGCGCAAACGAACCAAGGTCTGCCAGTTATGGGCGCAAGCGGTCGACGATTGCCCATGGAATGTTCCGGCGCCGCCGGCGGTGGCCTATACTTTTGCCGAAAGCCGTAGCGCTCGCGAGGTCGAGGGGCAGCTGTTGTGTAAGCGGTCAGCCGGCCACGTCTGACGTGAAGTTCCAGGGCATGAGAGCTTCGATATCGTGCGCGGGCCATCCGTTGGCCATCCGAATGAGCGTCTGTGTCAGCCAGGCGAGCGGATCGACGTTATTCATTTTGGCTGTCTGCAGAAGGGTGGCGATCGTAGCCCACGTGTTGCCGCCGCCTTCGCTTCCGGCAAACAGACTGTTTTTGCGCGTGATGGTTTGTGGGCGGATTGCACGCTCAACGATGTTGGAGTCGATCTCAATGCGGCCGTCTTGAAGAAAGAGCTCAAGAGATTGCCGGCGGGTCATTGCATAGCGGATCGCTTCGGCAGTCTTGGACTTGCCAGAGACCTTCGCCAGTTCCCGTTCCCAGATATCAAAAAGATTGGCGATAATGGCTGCAGACCGCTCTTGTCTGAGGGCCGCGCGGATGTCGGCACTCTTTCCGCGGATCTCGTCCTCAACCTTCCACAGCTCGCTCATTGCCTTCACCGAGGCAGTCGCTGCCTGATTGATCCCCGCGACATGCAGTTCGTAAAACTTGCGCCTGACATGATGGTATGGACGCCCCCTTCCGCCGGAGCCCGCCTCGAAGGATGATGGAGGCGTATCAACCAGGAGGTTCACATGGAAGCTCAAGTCAGTGTTGTTGGTCTCGATATTGCAAAGTCCGTCTTTCAAGTTCACGGCGCAGATTCTGCCGGGAAGGCGGTCATTCGAAGGAGGCTTAAGCGTGAAGAGGTCGAGGTCTTTTTCCGCGCGCTTCCAAAATCGCTCGTCGCTCTGGAAGCCTGCCCCGGCTCACATTTTTGGGCCAGGCTGCTGCGTGACATCGGCCACGACGTCCGTCTGATCCCAGCTCAATATGTTCGCCCCTACGTCAAGACGAACAAGAATGATGCCGCTGATGCCGAAGCGATTTGCGAGGCAGTGACGCGTCCAACGATGCGATTTGTTCGTAACCGTTTCGAGCGCCCCACATTCAACACGGATTCCGGATCGCGCATAATTGCCGTCTGTTGAATACTGCAATGTTGAGGTTATGCGGGTGTCGGACGATGAGAGGTTTGTTTTGCATGATGCTGATGATGGTCATCAGCATCATGCGCAAGATAGTTCGGACAGATCGGGAAGGTCAGCCCGTCGTGTCGAAGTGATCATTGGCGGCAACCAACGGCGGCGATGGACTGTGGAAGACAAGGCCAGGATCACGGCGGCGAGTTTTATGCCTGGCGCCAATATCGCCGCGGTGGCGCGCGAGCATGGTGTCAGCCAGGGCTTGCTTCACTACTGGCGCCGCTGCGCCCGCGAGCGGGTCTCGGACGAGCAGGAGATGCGATTTGTGCCGGTCGTAACACGTGATGACGAGGAGCCGGTGGCCCGTACAGACGAGCGGTTGACGATGCGCGTTGACGTCGGTGGCGCCAGTGTTCTCATCGAATGCAGCGTTGACGAGCGAGCGCTGCGAACGGTGTTCAGCGCGTTGCGGGGCTCGGCTTGATCTCGTTGCGATCGGGGTTGCGGATTTTGATCGCGTCCAGACCGGTTGATTTTAGAAAAGGCATCAACTCCCTTGCGGCATTGGTATCGACGACGCTGGGAGCCAACCCGTACTCAGGCGACATCTACATCTTCCGCAGCAAGCGCAGCGACCGATTGAAGATCGTGGTATGGGATGGCAGTGGCATGGTCCTGCTAACGAAGATCTTGGAAGATCGTCACTTCACATGGCCTCCTGTTCGCGACGGCGCCGTTCATCTCAGTGCGAGCGAAACGGCGCTTCTGTTAGATGGTCTCGACTGGACAAAGGTGGATCAGAAACCAGTCAAACGCCCGACAAAGATAGCCTGATCCTGTTGTAATTCATGGACAAATGCGGCCTTCTCAGCTAGTGTTCGTCATGCTCAATCGTGGCCAACACCTGCCTCGGGATCCTGACATTCTGGTCGGCATGATCCTGGAAAGAGACGCTGAAATCGAGCGTCTGCACGCGCTGTTGAAGGCCGCCAACGCCCAGCCGTACAGGCAGAAATCCGAGACATCACTGGCCGTTCTCGACGGCCAGGCCCGTCTCGATCTCGGAGACGAAGAGCTAATAGCCGAGGCCAGCTTATGCGACGGGGACCCGGAGCCTGTCAGGTCCCAACGCAAGGCTAGCGCCTCGTCAAAGCCGCGCCGCAACATCGGCGCTCTGCCTGATCATCTCGAGCGTGTCGTTGAGGTCATCGAGCCTCCATCCCTGGACTGCGCCTGCTGCCATGGGCGGCTGCATCGGATTGGAGAAGACGAGAGCGAGGCGCTCGCGTCTCGCCCGGCCACGCTTTATGTCCTGCGCACGGTGCGGCCAAAAATATGCTTGCCGGGCCTGTGAAGCCGGGATCGTTCAGGCCAAAGCCAGGCCGCGTCTGTTTGACGGTGGACTGGCAACGACCGCCATGATCAGCAATGTCGTGGTTTGGCGCTATGCCTGGTATCTGCCGCTTCATCGCCAGGTCCAGATGCTCAAAGGACAGGGGGTCCGTTTGGACACATCGACCCTTTGCGGGTGGGTGAAGCGCTCGGCCTGGTGGCTAAAATCGCTCTATGACAAATTGCTGGCCTACATTCATAGCCATTGCCGGGTGTTTGTGGACGAAACCCGAATGCCGGTTCTCAGGCGGGACAGAAGGCGCACCAAAGTCTGCCAGTTCTGGGCCCATGCGGTGGATGATCGCCCATGGAACGGGCCGGCCTATCCGGCTGTTGCCTATGTCTTCGCGCAGGGTCGCGGAAAGGGCGAGATCCAGTCGCAACTGGCGAACTACCATGGGCTTTTGCAGGTCGATGCCTACAAGGCTTACAAGAGCCTGACCCGACCTGGTCGCAAGGCGGGTTCGATTACGCTTGCCTATTGCCTGGCCCATGCGCGTCGCAAGTTTGTCGATGTCTACAAGAAGTACAAGTCGGATGTGGCCAGGACGGTGATCGAGCGGCTTGCGGAGATCTATGCGATCGAGGCCAGGATCCGCGGCACGAGCGCCGAGCATCGGCAAGCTGTTCGCCAGGCGACCACCAAAGGCCTGATGGCGGGTCTCAAGACGCTGTTGATGGATACGCTGAACGACATATCAGCCAAGGATCCTGTGGCATCTGCCATCAAGTACACGCTTGGGCTCTGGTCCGGGCTGACGCTCTTTCTCGACGATGGTCGGCTGGAGGTGGATTCCAATACCGTCGAGCGCACCATGCGTGGGATTGCACTTGGGCGCGTCAACAGTCTGTTTGCCGGCAGTGATGGTGGGGCTGAGACCTGGTCCATTCTTGGATCCTTGCTGACCACAGCCAAATTGAATGATGTCGATCCCTACACGTGGCTCAATGACGTGCTTGAGCGCCTGGTATCCGGCGAGATAAAGTCGACGTCCCTTGAGCGCTGCCTACCTTGGAATTGGAAACGGGAACATGCCGATATGAACAGGGCGATCGCAGCGTGAAGCGGCCCAAGCGTGCAAAACCGATGTCGCTTGAGCAGTTGGAAGTCTGGTTCGACAAGGCTGAACCAGAACCACCTTGCAACGGTGTGTCCATGCTGAACGGTTTCCTGACCGGCCTGGCGGTCGGCCCCGTCTTCCTGTTGCCGAACGACTGGATGTTCCATGTCATCGGCGAGCACGAGAAAAGAGCCTTCATCGGAACCAGGACCCAGGCGGTCATCGATACGATCGTCGATCATTACAATCTGGTCGCCCATCAACTGACGACACCGGGTCGCTATGCGCCGGTCCTGATGCGCACAGACGAAGACGACGTGCTTGCCGGCCATTGGGCTGATGGCTTCCTCGGTGCCATCACCCTGAACCCGCAGGAATGGGAACCTCTGTTTGCTGAGAAGCAGACCGGCGAGCCCCTCATGAGCCTTCTCATTCAGTCCACAAGACCCGACTTGGCCGAAATGATCTCGATGGCATTCCCAAAGCCTTCGCCGGACCTGCTCAAGGATGCATGGCGCGCAATCCCGTTTGCGGTCGAGCAGATTTATGCTCATTGCAAGCCGATGCGCTACAATCCCGCAGCACCGGCAAACGATCCATAGGCACCCAAAAGGCTTCAGCCTCGCAATAACGCCACCGGCAGCATCAATCCGACAACGTCAACACAGATGGGCCGTGGAGCGTTCGAAACGGTTACAATTAGAAGGGTTCAGATATGCTTATGTTACATGCAACAGTACCATGCGCACCTTCTAGAGCCATAGCTGCTTTCTGCTTGCGCGACGAAAAAGAGGGCGCTTGGCCTTAACAGCAACCGACATCGGCCGCTCAACTCCTTATTGAATTGCAGAGCAAATGTACTTGAGTTCAAGATATTCTTCGATGCCATAACGCGAGCCCTCTCGTCCAAGACCGGACTGCTTCACCCCTCCGAAAGGAGCAACCTCGTTCGAAATAAGTCCGGTGTTATGGCCCACCATACCGTACTCCAATGCTTCGGCGACCCGCCAGGTGCGGCGAGCGTTTTCCGTGTAAAAATAGGCGGCCAATCCGAATTCGGTGTCGTTTGCCATTGTGATGGCCTCTTGCTCGGTTTCGAAACGAAAAAGAGGCGCGACAGGGCCAAAGGTTTCCTCGCGAGCCAGCAACATGTCCCGATTTGCATTGATGAGAACTGTCGGCTCGAAAAACGCACCACCGAGAGCGTGGCGTTGTCCGCCAACGATGACTTTGCCACCTTTGGATACAGCGTCAGCCAAATGGGCCTCGACCTTGGCGACCGCATCCATATCGATCAACGGTCCGATCAAGATCCCTTCATCATACCCACGCCCAACGTGGAGCTGGCGCACGCGGTCGGCGAGTTTTCGGGCGAAGGTCATGTAGACGCCCGACTGGACATAAAGACGGTTGGAGCAGACGCATGTTTGACCGGCGTTGCGGTACTTTGAGGCAATTGCACCCTCGACTGCGGCGTCCAGATCCGCGTCATCAAATACGATGAAAGGGGCGTTTCCGCCCAGCTCCAGCGAGAGCTTCTTGATGGTTGGTGCCGACTGAGACATCAAAATGCGACCGACCTGCGTGGACCCGGTGAAAGATAGTTTGCGAATGACCTCGCTTGAGGTGAGGATCCCACCGATCTGCCTTGCATCGCCGGTTACAATCTGGAGAACGCCAGCGGGAACACCCGCCTGATCTGCCAGATATCCAAGCGCCAGGGCTGTAAGTGGCGTTTGCTCAGCGGGCTTGACAATCATCGGGCAACCGGCAGCAAGCGCTGGGGCCACCTTTCGCGTGATCATCGCGGCTGGGAAATTCCATGGGGTGATCGCTGCGCACACTCCAATCGGCTGCTTGAGAACGATCAGACGTTTGTCAGCGGTTGGAGCAGGGATGGTATCTCCGTAAATCCGTTTTCCCTCTTCTGCGAACCATTCCAGAAATGACGCTGCATACACGACTTCAGCGCGGGCTTCCGCCAAGGGTTTTCCCTGTTCGGCCGTGATGATTGCAGCGAGATCGTCAGCATTGACGAGCACAAGATCAAACCAACGACGCAAGATCTGAGAGCGCTCCTTCGCCGCCAATCTGCTCCACGCTTCAAACGCCCGCCTCGCGGCGGCAACGGCAACTTCGATCTCTTGAGGGTCGAGGCAGGAGACGGATGTCAAACCCGTCGCGTCAGCCGGATCCGTGACCATCATCGTGCGACCGCTTGATGCGCCCACCCATTCACCGTCGATGAGACATAGGTTGCGTAATAAATTCCTGTTTTTGAGCCGTAGCATCTTGCCTCCATACCGAAAGTTCAATATATTGAACATCATTTATTATATTGAACTAGATGTTATGCTCGACGGCTTGTCAAGGGAAGACGATGGATAAGGATGCTGAGAAGATTGCGAGCGGCGGCACCGCCGTGCCTGCCTTGCGTCGCGCCGTCGAGATTCTCAATCTCCTGGCGACGAGTGACGAACGCTT
The DNA here is from genome assembly GCF_011046245.1 of Allorhizobium pseudoryzae. Lineage (NCBI taxonomy): Bacteria > Pseudomonadati > Pseudomonadota > Alphaproteobacteria > Hyphomicrobiales > Rhizobiaceae > Affinirhizobium > Affinirhizobium pseudoryzae. Next base: position 123,821 of record NZ_CP049245.1, on the reverse strand, counting down.
CTCGTCCGCGGAGATTTCCCGGCGTCTGTCGCTTCCAAAGAGTACTGCTCATGGACTGCTGTCGGCCATGATTGAGCTGAACCTTATCCGCCGCAGCGCAGATGGAACGATGCGCATCGGACCACAGTCTGTGCGCTGGGCTGGACGCTTCCTCTCGCAGATGGACGTCAGGACGGCTTTCAACGACTATCTTGACACCAATCGGCAATGGTCGGCCTACACGGTAACGCTGACGCTGCGCGAAGGGCCCGATGTCATCTACATTGCGTGTCGCAACTCAGAACGACCTCTGGGTCATACCTTTTCGATTGGGACACGCCTTCCAGCGGCGTTTACGGCGACGGGAAAGGTGCTGCTCTCGGAGTTACCTGAAGACGACCTCGATAACCTGTTTTCCGCCGGCCTGCCGACCCGCCTGACGTCGAACAGCGTGCAGACGCTCGAGCAGCTGAAGGGCGAACTTGCGCTTGTGCGCAGCCGCGGCTTTTCCGTCGATGACGGCCAGATACGCGCCGGCATGGTATGTGTAGGGGCGCCTGTTCGCGATCATGATGGAGACATTACCGCAGGTATCGCCGTCAGCTTCCTGCGCAGTGACTTGAAATCACAAGGTATTGCCGCAATTGGGGAACAGTTGAAAACTGCAGGTCACGCGATATCGCGCCGTCTCGGTGCTACCTGAAACGACGAATGGTACCCGAAAAAAGAAAGGCCGCCGGCTAACCGAAACCGATCGTTCCCGGCAGACTATACTGAACTCGATCCAAGACGATACTCGACTTCTGCAAAGCGCGCCCTAGCAGGCTGTTGAAGAAGTCTCTCGTTTGGCCGTGAGGACGGCCTCGTCGCCGTTGTGATAGGCGAATGTGATCTCGATTGCGCCGTCGTCGAGTAGTTCGGCGTGACCGTCGCCGGAGACTTCGTCCATTTCGTCAAATCCGACCCATGTGAAGTGGACCAGGGACTGGCTGTAGCCGAGATTGAGGCCGGCCTGCAGCGCGCCGAAGGCGATTTCGCCGTGGCCATCGGCTCCAATGGTGATCGTGGCGGGCTCGACCAGGTCGAGATGGCCGCGATCCCAAAGATCAGCATCGACGATCCGCCAGCGACCGATCAGGCGGCAGTGCGAGGCGGCGCTCATGGGGACGCCGCCATCAGCTTCGGCAACCGCACCAAGTCATAGGCCGCAACTGCAAAGGTGAAGGCCCATCCGACGCGGTCGCGGCCACGGAACTTCGTCTTATCCTGCCCGGCAATTGTCTTGATCCAGCCGAACGCTTCTTCGATCTGCTTGCGGATGCACAGGCTGATCCATAACCGGCATGGCGCGTGGTGCGCCCATCAATCGCCGAACTTCGACCATTAGTGTTCTGCGCCACATGCGGCGTCACCCGCATCGAGCGCAGCTCATTGACAAAGTCTTTGGTGTCATAGGCCTTGTCGGCTCCGAGCGTGATCCGGCAGGGCCGGTCGGCGCGGGGCTCGATCATATGCAGCGCCGCCACCCGCTCGGCATGCCCATTCGCCTCGGTCAGGCAGGCGTCGACAAGCAAGCCATGGCGGTTTTCCATCAATCCGTGCCCCATGAAGCAGAGCTTGGTCTCCTTGCCCTTGCCTTTTCTGTAGAGCCGGGCGTCCGGGTCGGTCGTCGAGGCGTGCGTCTCGTTGGTGCGTTTCTCGCCATGGAAGTCGACCTCTGCGTTCCGTCCGCCGCCTCCGACAGGCGGCGCACTCGGACCACCCGTCTGGCCATCCCTCGAGCCCTCTTTCGGCTTGACGGTTTTCATCGACGCCCAGGCTTCGATCAACGGTATGCGCCGTCCACGCCCCATTGATTTTGCATTTCAACGATTGGGTCAGGCCGCCTGCGGGCCGGATGTGAGCTCACCGGATAGTATCTGACGAGCTCATTGTGAGGCTTTGATGCGGGCGGCGTAGGCCCATGGCATCAGGGCATCGATGTCCTTGGCGAGGTGGCCGTTTGCGAGACGGGTGAATAGGTCGCAGAGATAGGCATAGGGCTCGACGCCGTTCATTTTACACGTGCCGATCAGGCTGGCAAACCGGGCCCAATTGCGGCCCCCTTCATCATGCCCGGCAAAGAGCGCGTTGCGGCGGTTCATGGCAGGGCGGCGGATGGCGTTTTCCACCAGGTTGGAGTCGATATCGACATGGCCATCATCCAGGAACAGCCGGAAGCCCTCCTGTCGCGTCAGCATATAGGCGAGTGCCTTTCCGAGGTCGGACTTGCGTGAGACACGCTCTGCCTGGGCCGCGATCCAGGTGAAGAACTCATCCACCAGTGGCGCGGACAATGCCTGTCGAACTGCCCGGCGATGTTCGGGATCTGACCCTCGAATGCTGTCTTCGATCTTGTAGAGGGCGGCGATCCGCACCAGTGCCTCATCGACAATGGGTGAGCCGCTCTTCGGTGCAGCCTTGATCAGCTTCCTGCGTCCGTGATGGTATGGACGCCCCCTTCCGCCGGAGCCCGCCTCGAAGGATGATGGAGGCGTATCAACCAGGAGGTTCGCCATGGAAGCTCAAGTCAGTGTTGTTGGTCTCGATATTGCAAAGTCCGTCTTTCAAGTTCACGGCGCAGATTCTGCCGGGAAGGCAGTCATTCGAAGAAGGCTGAAGCGTGAAGAGGTCGAGGTCTTTTTCCGGGCGCTTCCAAAATCGCTCGTAGCTCTGGAAGCCTGCCCGGGCTCACATTTTTGGGCCAGGCTGCTGCGTGACATCGGTCACGACGTTCGTCTGATCCCAGCTCAATATGTTCGACCCTACGTCAAGACGAACAAGAATGATGCCGCTGATGCCGAAGCTATTTGCGAGGCAGTGACGCGTCCAACGATGCGATTTGTACCCATCAAGGAGGAAATGCAGCAAGAAGTTTTGGTGATCCACCGCGTGAGGGAGATGCTGATCCGTCAACGGACCCAGCTCATCAACTCGATCCGGGGTCATCTCGCCGAGTTCGGTATCATCGCCCCGAACCGCGCCCACAACGTCGGCGTCCTGACAAAGCTGATCGAGGACGAAGATTTTGAGGAGCTTCCAGCCGTCGCTCGCCACGCCTTACGTTATCTTGTCGAGCAACTGAGGGAAGTGAAGTCCAAGCTGTTCCGTATCGATCAGGACCTAATCCGGATTGTAAAGGGAAGCGATGCCTGCCGACGACTTATGACGATCCCGGGTGTCGGCGTAGTGACGGCAACAGCTTTGGTATCCTCCATGAGAGAACCATCCGACTTCAAATCTGGCCGTCATTTTGCCGCTTGGCTCGGGCTTGTCCCGAAGCAGCACTCTACCGGGGGCAAGGATAGTCTTGGAGGCATCAGCAAACGTGGCGACGGCTATCTCCGGCGGCTGTTGATCCACGGTAGCCGATCTATCATGCGGTGGCGTGGTCGATCCTGGACCTGGCTTGCGAAGCTGAGGGATCGTCGGCCTGCCAATGTTGCGGCTGTTGCCGTTGCCAACAAAACCGCTCGTATTGTCTGGGCGTTGCTGAGGTTTGGCGGGACCTATGGGCATCCAGGAGAGGGCGCAACAATGAGAACAGCGTAATCGCCGAATTCGATCCGGATCGGGTCGATGTGGTTGCGAAGATAGAAAGCGAATGATGGCAAAGCCGGGCTAACCGGGAACCAACAGAGCCCGTTGGGCGCATCGAACCTTGAGTTCGCGTGGCGTGATTGGGAGTTGGTTTTACGGATCAACCATCAAGGCCGTGGGTCGCAGGGTGCGGCTCGCTCTGGAGGCCGAATAGATGACCGCAGCCGCAGGTTTGCCAAATGTGCTTTTTGCCCTTGCAAAGTCGGGGGCGTCCATAGATGCGCCCAACAGAAAGCCAGCTTCAGCGGAGCGCCGCCGACACGATCCGTTGTGGCGAGATGAGAGTAACCGCCATAGGCGTCTACCTGGATCGTCCCGTTGAAGCCATCGAGGATTTCAGCGGCATACTCGCCTTTGCGTCCGGGCCGGTAATGGAACACCACGCCCGGCGGAGCAGAGCCATTCCAGCCGCGATCATCGCGCAGCACAGCCCAGAGATAGCCGGTCTTCGTCTTGCCTCGCCCAGGATCCAAGACCGGAGCTGTTGTCTCATCGACATAAAGCCTGGTGCTGTCCAAAAGCAGCCGCTTGGCCATATGATCGACCACCGGGGCGATTTCGCTGCCCGTGCGCCCCATCCAATCAGCAAGCACCGTGCGGTCGATTGGCACCCCGTGTCGCGCCATGACCTCGGCCTGCCAGTTGAGCGGCATATGTTCGGAATGCTTGGAGACGGCAATCTCCGCCAGAAGGGCTTCCGTCGGCCAGCTTGCCTCCAAAAGATGCGCCGGGGCTCTGGCCTGGACGACGCCCGTGCGCCCCTTGGGGCAGGCGTATTTCGGGCGGATCGTGACGATCACCTCGTAGCGCGCCGGAATCCGGTCGAGCCGTTCCGTCCGGTCTTCGCCGATCCTGACCATGTTGCCGCAACCGCAGGGACAAACGATGCTCTCAGGCTCGATCACTCTTTCGACCCGCGGCAGGTGTTCGGGCAGTGCACGGGCCTTACGCTCCTTGCGAGGGGCGACTTTTTCCGGATCGGATGCGCTGGCGTCGATCTTTTTCTCGACGGCGGCAATCCGCGCCTGTGTTTCGGCAATCGCTGTTTCAAGGTCTTCCAGCGCCAGTTCCATCTGCGCTGGATCGAGCTTTTCCGATTTCGGTCCGAACTTCGTGCGCCGGTAGTCGTGAACCTGACCTTCAAGCTTCTCGACCAGATCCTTCAGTTCAGTGATGAAGGCGTCCTTTTCGGCCACCACCGCCTGCTCATGCTGACGTGCGGCGCGCTCGACCGACAGCTCGAACTGCATCGCAGCAAACGCCTTCACCACCTCTGGCGGAAGGTCCGGAAACAGGCTGAGATCAAGGGGCGACGACATGCGATCTTATAGCAAGGCAGCACAAAAAAGCCAAATAAAACAATGCAAAGACAGCGGGATATTCACCCTGCCGCCGACGGCGCGATCACCCGTTGCGCCATCACTCGCCGCCAGTCGAGCCCCTCGAATAACGCTTCGTATTGCCCCCTGGAAAGACGCATCGTCCCATCCTGCACCTTGGGCCAGGCAAAGCTTCCCTGTTCGAGGATTTTGTAGATGAGTACCAGCCCTGTGCCATCCCACACCAGGATCTTCAGACGATCACCACGCTTCGACCGGAAGATCACCGTCATCCCGGAATGCGGGTCGAGCTTCAACTCGGTCTGCACCATCAGAGCCAGCGCCTGATGCCCACAGCGGAAGTCAACCGGCCGCGTCGCGATCAGGATCGGCAAGCGTTGGCCAGCGACGATCATGCCGTCCCTCGCATGGCGCGCACCAGAGCGGCGACCCGGTCCACCGGCACATCGCCAGGAATCCGCATCACAACGTCTGAGCCAATCTCCAACGTCAACACCGATGATCCCGCCTGCGGCACTTCGCACGCCAGCTTTGGCAACGGCAAAGGATCGGCAGGCTCAAGGCTCTCCGCAGCGATTGCCAGAGGCACAAATGCCGGCTCGCCACCATCGTGCGAGGACAAAGTCGTGGCCGCCGCAAGCGGAAGGGCCAGAATACCGTCGCGCACCTGACGTCGCCAATCGGAAAGCTGGTTTGCTACAACACCGTGACGACGAGCGACATCCACGACACGCGCGCCAGGCTCAAGGCTTTCCGCGACAATGCGAGCCTTCACATCATCCGGCCACCGCCGGTTACCGCGCCGCGGCTCAACGACCTCATAGCGACCAACAAATCCATCATCCATCATTCAGCTTCCAGATAAAACTGGAGGCCTTCTCGCATGCCCAGCTATGGTCAAAAAGCAGCGGATCCAATGGGACACAGACGGCGCTTACGATCAACGTGCCATCGACGGAGAAGTGGTCGGTGGACAACAGCCGCTTGACCTTGGGCTGGCGCAGGATGGCGCTGAGGAACTTCGCGGCAATGTCGCCTTCGAGAAGACGATCCCGGTTCTTCGAGAACACCGAATGGTCCCAGGCCGCATCGTCGATGCCGATGCCGACAAACCAGCGGAACAACAGGTCAAAGTCCAGACGCTCCATCAAAAGCCGTTCCGAGCGGATCGAATAGAAAGCCTGCAGCAGCATGGCCCGCAGCAATTTCTCCGGCGCGATCGACGGTCGACCGATCGGCGAATACAGCGCCGCAAACTCTCCTTCCAGCGAGCCAAGCGCCTCGTTAACGATCAACCGGATCGTCCGCAGCGGATGATCCCGCCGGACCCGGCTCTCAAGATCGACATAGCTGAAAAGCTCACCCGTCCGGACATCGCCGCCACGCATTCCATCACCCCGAATCCTGTCGAACCCAGTGAATCATCCGCAGACAAATCTGGCGAGAGGCTTTTTCAACAGCCTGTTAGAGCCCATATTCAAGAAAATGAGCAAAACGTGGCGCGCCATAATTGCTCACGCGGGGTAATATAGATGTATCATAAATTACCCAATAACGGAGGCACTGCCCTGATTACCGGCTTCTAGGAAATCACGCCACTTTGTCATAGCAGTCCATATCGCTTCTTACCGCCTCCCAGGCCGATTTTCCCGGTGAACTTCTGGACTTGAAAACTCCGCTGTTTCAGTTGCGCGCTCTACCCTCAAGGCCATCGAACGTGCCGAAGACGTGCCGAGCTGCGATCTCAGGACCGTTCTCACCTACATCGGGACGGTGATGGCGAGGGACATACTCACGGACCATCCGCACACAATCCTCGTATGGACGAAGCAAAGACCCTGCCGCAAGAGCGGCGAGACGAGTTGCACAGGCGGTGTTCAAGCTCCCCCGCAATTCGTGATATTTGCGCTCAAGGATTGCAAGAGCGTGGGAATCACGTATTTCTTACTCGCGTGCCGCAAGCACGCGTATCGCCACCAGCTTGCAGGCATTTCTGTTCTTTGTCGATCCGAAGTTTCGGAAACCTGCCTGCTGGTTTTTATTGATTTTTTTGCGCCGCGCAATATGCTTTCGGATGCAACGTTTAGGTGACGTTATGCGGGTGGAATTGAGATCAACACTGATCGAAGCGGCCTCATATGAATAAGATGCGCGGCTCATGCGAATTTTTATGACCAACGGACAGTTGCGGGATTTTGCCGACGTATCGAAAGATATGGACGACAGCCTTGTCTCTGCTGCATCAGCCGGGACTTTTACATGTAGCAGATCAGGAGGCGTTCTACGTCCCCCTCGCGGAGTCGGGATTCCGACTGTCGCAGGTGGAGGCAGGCGAGATTACATGGGCTGTATGGATCCAACGCGACCCCTTGTTGGAGATGCTCCGAAGGGCGCCCTAGCGGAGAGACTGAATGAGAGGATCCTGGGAAACGCATCGGCACAATTTCCGATGGCGCCACATGGATGCCTCACCCGCGGAGGCGTTGCGTGGCAGAAATGAGGCAATTTGCATCGGTTCCATCTTATATAAACGTATTTCCCGTTTGTTGCAGCGTCCTTCAAGCGTTCCGAGGTCAAACTTGTCATAACTGGCCCCCCACAGTCCTTGGTCGTCGAAGGTTTTTGCCTCAATAACTTTTTTGGGTCATTAATATTTTGGACTTCCTGATTAGGCTTTGAGCAGTTAACCACCTCTGGGACGAGTAATTGCTTTACCAATGACTGTAATGTAGGGAGTTCCGTAGGACGATGCTTCTGCCCGGAGAGGCTTCTACATGGCTGCGGCGGCCATGATTTTTTACTTATGCTGATGGAAGCCATTAGGGGGATCTGATGAGTGAACATGCGAAGAACGACGGAAAGGTAGTCTCGCTCACCGGCGTGACGGGTCAGAACGGCGCCTATCTAACTGAACTGCTCCTGGAAAAGGGCTATACGGTTCGCGGCTTCAAGCGCAGCTCCTCGAGCTTTAATACTAACGGTATCGAGCAACTCTGCGAAGATCCGCATATCGAGGAACCGCGCTTCGTGGGCTCCGGCGAGGACATCATGATCCTCCAACTAACGCTGGTCGCCTGCGTCGTCGGTTTCTCGGGCACCATCATTCACGACCTAGCTAAGCCGGACGGCACGCCACGCAAGCTGATGAGCGCCGACAAGCTGAGGTCAATTGGCTGGTTTCCGAAGATCAAGTTCGAAACCGGTGGGGCAAATGCCTACGACGCCTCCCTAAACGGCGAATATCTGGAGCGCAGGCAGGGAGATGCCGCTTGAGCACTACAGCTTTGGAAAACCTGGACGAAAGCAAACCGGCGCGCCTTCCGGTCCAATCTGCCACACGCGTAAGGGCAAAAAGACGCATCATCGTCTACGGAATGAACTACGCCCCCGAGATTGCGGGCGTCGGAAAATACACAGGTGAGATCGCCGAACATCTAGCTGCCGTAGGCGAAGACGTGACGGTGGTGACGACGCCGCCCCATTATCCGGGTTGGAAAGTCCAGCCGGGTTACCGCAACCGCTATTCGTCGGCGATCGAAAACGGGGTGCGCGTCATTCGCGTCCCGCTCGTCCTCAAGGAGAGGATGGCCGGGATCTGGCGGCTGGTTGCACCCCTTTCATTCGCGATATCGTCCGCTCCGATCGCCTTCTGGCAAATCCTCCGGCGCCGTCCCGACACGGTCTTCTGCATCGAGCCGACCCTGTTTGCGGCGCCGGTCGCGCAGATGGCGGCCAAACTGGTCGGGGCGCAGACGGTGCTGCATGTCCAGGACCTTGAAGTGGACGCGGCCTTTGCCGTCGGCCATCTCGGGGAAAAAGGCTGGCTCAAGAAGCTCGGTTACGGTTTCGAGCGGCTGACCCTTCGCGGCTTCGACCGGATCATCACCATATCAAACCGCATGGCCGAAAAGCTTGTCGAAAAAGGCATTCCGGATTACCGTCTTTCTGTGATCCGTAACTGGGTCGACTTGTCGCATATCTATCCGATGCGCGTAACGAGCGCATATCGCGCCGAACTCGGTTTCACCGACAACGATTTTGTGGTCCTTTATTCCGGCAATATCGGCGCCAAACAGGGACTGAACGTCCTGCTCGATGCAGCGGAATGGTTGAAAGATGAAAAGCGTATCCATTTCGTCATTGCTGGCGAGGGGCCGGTCAAGCCGGAGCTCAAAACGCGTTACGGCCATCTGGACAATGTCCGCTTCTTACCGTTCCAGCCTTATGCACGGCTGAACGAATTCCTCAACATGCCCGATCTACACGTCCTGCCGCAGGAAAGGGGAGCGGCCGACCTGGTTCTGCCGTCGAAGCTTGGAGGCATGCTGGCGAGCGGACGACGGGTTCTGGTGACCGCGGATGAAAACACGGAACTCGCGGTCTTTGTTGAAGACGTGGCAACCGTCGTTTCACCAGGAAATGCTGAGGGTATGGCCTCTGCGATAAAGCAAATGCAAGTCGAAGGCCGACACGACAGACCGATCACCTTGGCCGATCGCCTTGAAAGTCTTTCCCGCGAGTTCGGCCTCTCCCTTTTGAGCGACAAACTATAATTCAGCGGTATATTCCACGATGACTGCATTGGTTTCACTTATGACTCAGTTCGAGAACCTTGGGGATGAGGTGATCAACGCGGTATTGGCGCGCGAGCTTGCCGGCCGGATGAAACTAGTCGCGCTGACCCGCGGTGTACCCGACTGGTATCTTTCCAATATGAAGGACCACCTGGGCGCCATTGACTGCAATGTCGAATATTACACAGATTCCGCCGCGTTCATACGCAAGTCTCTGTCGGTCTCTTTTGGAGGGGGACGAAACTGGCTGTTTACCTCTTGCGGCGATGTCAGCGCATCGCGTTCCAATTACAAGCGCGATGGCAGTTTTGCGGCCCTTCAATATCTTCCATCGCTGCGCTTGGCATCCGTCGGGGCTTCGTATTCACGCATTTCGACGTCCAAGGCCTGGCTGCTTCGCCTCGCCAGCCGTCGCGGTAAAGCAATCTCCGTCCGCGATACGCGGTCCCAAGACCTGCTGGCGGCCAACGGCGTAGAGGTGAAGCTCGTGCCCGACCTTGCGTTCAAGTTGCCCTGGGTGAAATCGCCGTCGGAGAGACGCCGTGCGCTTTTCACTTTCCGCGAGATCGCCGGCCAGAACGCGGCATATTTTGCGGGCAAGCTTCGCAACATTGTCCGCATATTGAGCGATGCCGGCATTTCGTCCGTCATGACCTGGCAGGTCGGCCGGGACGAAGCCTATTGCCGTTCGCTCGCGACTGAACTTGGCATTCGTTTGGAGCCCGCCAGCGAGGGAAGGAACCGGTTCAGGAAGACCTGTGATTTTTATGACGGAGCGGATATAATATTCAGCAACCGTCTCCATGCGCTGCTGATCGCCGCATCCCGCGGGGCGGTGCCTGTCGCCGTTCTGCATGCCGAAGAACGGAAGATTCGCGGGATATTTGAGGACAATGGGATGGACCTTTACCTGATGCCCTCGGAAGGCGAGGGGCATGGCCGCCTCCCCGAGGTGCTGCAGACTCTTCCGCGGCATTGCGACGTCGTGAAAACGGTATTCAGCAATAGCTCCGCCAGCATCGACGCCTATTTTGACGATCTGGCGGGTGCGGGGAAGTGATGACCACGTTGATCGCAATCCAGGGCAGATTGACGTCGGTAAGGCCGAGGCTGCGCTCGTCAATTATTCTTTTCGTCGTGCTCGGCATTTCGAAAGTCATGGCGCTTCTGTCGTCGGTGATCGTCGCCCGATCCTTCGACAAGGACGTGTCGGGCGTGATTTTCTTCGTCACCGGCATCGTCACGCTGAGCGTCGCCGTGACGACGCTGGGGCTCACAGCGTCGGCGAGCTATCACTACGCCCGCAACCTGTATCGGGGGCGGTTTTCGCGCAATTGGCAGACTTTCAACTTCGCCCTGGTTGTTGCCGTTGCGCCGTCGATCGTGCTCGCACTGCTTGCGCTTACGATGGAAGAGGCGCGCGGCGAGCTTGCGGTCTATATCGTGCCGGTTCTGGCGATCAGTTGCTTCATGGCGGCCGCTCGACAAATGGCCAAGATGTTCTTCACCATCGAGAAGAAGCGCGAGTGGAGCCTCGTGCACGACAGCATCACCTACAACATCGGTCTGGTCGTCTGCATTCTGGCTTTGTGGGGAGCAGGGCCGGTCGCCGGGCTGGCGGCCGTGCTGGTGGCTTCCGTCACGTCCGGCCTGTTCTCCGTCTGGCACCTGGCGCAGCTTTTGCGCCGCGACGGGCGCGGCCCTTTCAACCGGCATTTTCCGCCGCGGCGTTATGCCAGTCTGCTCATCGCGATCAGCATTCCCTCGATGGTCGCTCAGGGCAGCGCGATCATCCTGAACAAGATCGACATCGTCATGCTGGGTCCGCTGTCCGACGCCGCACAGGTGGGGGATTACAGCGTCGCCATGCGCATGACCTATCTTGCCGGGATCATTTCGGAGGTGGTCAACATCTTCATGGCGCCCCGCATCATAGCGGCCGGCGCCAGCAGGGACCCTGCCGCCCACTGGAGGATATTCAAGCTTTCCTTTGCCTTGCAGGCGGCTTCGGTCGCAGTCATCAGCGTGCCGCTGATGGTCTTTGCGAGCGACATCGTGACGCTTCTTTTCGGAGCAGCTTATCAGAGCGCGGTGCCGACCTATCTCATTCTTCAGGCGGGCAAGCTTCTGACGGTGGCTTTCGCGCCCTCGATCCTGCTGTTCACCAGCCTTGGTTACAACCGGGAAATGGCGAAGGTCGCGGTTGTCGTCGCCATCCTTAATATCGTGCTGAACCTGGCGTTGATCCCGTTGTGGGGTGCCGTCGGCACCGCGACGGCGACGCTGATCAGCCTTGCGCTGATGGCGGTGAACTATGTGCGGATTTCCCACGAAATCTACACGAAGGCGTCGCGGGTGAAATCGGCGGGGCCCACCCCGTGATTGCTCTTGCGAAAGATCGTGTCATTCAACCAGACGCTTCGGGTATCCTATGACGAACGGCCAGAAGACAGTTGCATTCGTATGGGACAATTTCGGTCCGATGCATGCTGACCGGTGCGATGCCGTCGCTGCGGCGCTCGGGCCTTCCGGTTCGGTGGTCGGCATAGAGATTTCTGCATCCAGCCAGGAATATGCCTGGAACAGCGAGACCGGGGGCCGGTTCCGCAAGATCACGCTTTATCCCGGAAAGGGCTGGCAGCAGGCGTCCGCCCTGAACATGGCGCGCCGCATCGTTTCCACCTGCCGCGCCAGCGGGGTCTCTGACGTCTTCCTTTGCAACTACGACAAACCGGGCATCTTTTTGGCGGGCCTCATGCTGAGAGCGCTCGGCAGGCGCGTTTATGTCATGGGCTGCTCGAAGTTCGACGACCTGACCCGCAACGTCTGGCGCGAGGCGATGAAGCGCTTCTTTTTCCTCCCCTACCAGGGTGCGATCGCCTCGGGCAAACGTTCGCGCGACTACATGCGTTTCATGGGAATTCCGGAAAGGCGGATCGCCGCGGAATACAACACGCTTTCCCTCGATCGCATTCTTTCCATGGGCGGCGGCGTGGCCGCGCCGGATGGCACGCCTTTCGAGGAGCGGCATTTTACCATCGTCGCCCGTTTCATTCCGAAGAAGAATATCGCGACGGCGCTGGAAGCCTATAGCCAGTATCGAAACACGGCGGCACATCCGCGGCCTTTGCATCTTTGCGGCTCCGGCCCGCTTGAAAACGAGTTGCGCCAGAAGGTCGAGGAACTGCAACTGGGCGACAGCGTGGTGTTTCGTGGTTTCCTGCAGACGGACGGCATTGCCCGCGTGCTAGCGACGAGCCTGGCGCTGATCCTGCCGAGCACGGAAGAACAGTTCGGCAATGTCGTCATCGAAGCCCAGGCAATGGGACTGCCGGTGATCCTGTCCGACAATTGCGGCGCGCGCGACAATCTGGTGCGCAGCGGCGTGAACGGGTTCGTGGTTGAGCCGGACAATCCGTCGGGCATGGCTTTTTTCATGAAGGTTTTGAGCGACGACGAGGACATCTGGCGGCGATTTTCAAAGAAGGCGCTCGAATTCGGAAAGCTGGGTGACACGGCGCAATTTGCTTCGGCAGCGCTCAAGCTGACGGGAAGCGTCGCATGACCGTACGTCTTTCGGTCTACATCTTTCTCTGGGCGATCAATGCGGTTGCGGTGGGCGACGCCGACACCGTCATAGTCACCTTTCCCACCTTTCTCCTCTGCCTGTTCAACGTCTCGCGCGTGAAGAGCAGCTACCTGACGGTGGCTGACATGTTCTGGTTTGTCTATTTCGCCTTTTTCGTGCTGGGTCCGGTCCAAACCTTGTCCGACAACTATTTCCGAAAGGGCGGGCCGGTTTTCGGGGTCTATTTCACCGACGACGAGATTTTCACCGCCGCCGCGATTCCGTTTCTGTTCGCGCTTTTCGCAACGATCGCGGGAATCGTGGTCAGGAAAAATCCTGCTTCGCAGCGACAGCCTGTCCGCAACTACACCATCGACAGCAGCATGTTGATCCTGCTGGCGGCTGCCATATTCGTCTCCTTCGCTGCCTATGTTGTTTTTGCCGGCGGTTTCGGCAATGTTTTGGCGGCCCGCTCGCAAAGAGATCGCGAAAGCGTTTCGATCCTTCGATTGGTCGCGTTGGCCTCGTTGCTCGTCTCGACCTTCTTCTCGATCACCATCATGCTGAGAGGCAGGCAGAACGGAAGGTCTCCGGGTCTGTTCGGCATCGCCGTCGTCGCCGGATCTCTGGCGCTGCTGGCGGTCGCCCAGAACCCTTACAACACTCCGCGCTACTTCCTGATCCAGAGCTGGCTGCCGGTGATCCTGCTGTTTCTCCGGGGCAGGTTGAAGGCGCTTCCCTTCTATGTTGCGTGCCTGTTCGGGATGCTCGTGGTCCTACCGATCCTGAGCGTCACCAGCCGCCTCGGGACGGGGATTTTCCAGGCGATCCAGAACATCGATCCCGCCGAGGATTTCTTCCGGCTGCCTTATGTGGATGTGTTCGACATCCTTGTCTACGAAATAAGATATGTCACCGATATCGGCTACAGCTATGGCAACCGCATGCTCGGGGCCATCTTCTTCTTCGTTCCGAGAGCCATCTGGCCCGGCAAGTCGGAACTGATCGCCCTGCAGATGGGCGAGGAACTGAAGCTGATGGACGTGGCCGGAACCGAGAACCTTTCGCTCTTCTTCGGCGGCGAATTCTATGCCGACTTCGGTCTCGTCGGGGTGGCCGTCTTCGGTTTTCTTTTCAGCTGGGCCTACCTGCGGTTCCTGCACAATCGAAACGTAACGGTGAATGGGCTTGCCGTGCGGGAGTTCATCATCATCGCTGCGATCCCGATCGTCGTGCGCGGACCGATCGGGGCAAATGCACCGCTGATCTTTCTGACGCTCATCTTTTTCTCTCTCTATCTCCACTTCTTCGCTCGGCCGGCTTTGGCGACACGGCGAATGGAAACCCCTTCGGTGAGTAGTCGAACATGAAGCTTCTCATCGTAGCCACCACCTTGTCCCGCGCGGGCGGCGGCGTGTCGGAAGCCGTTCGTCTCCAGGCGCTTTCGCTTGCTGGCCAGGCTGAGATACGTGTCGAAGCGCTGCGCAATCCGAACGATGCCGCCGACCTTAAGCAGTGGGGCTCTCTGGATGTCCGGGTGCATGACCGGTTCAAGGGGCGCTACGCGCTGTCCTTCTCTCTGCTGAGGTCACTCCTGCGCTCAAATGCCGATATCGTTCACGTTCACGGTCTTTGGCAATTTCCCTCTCTCGCGGTGATGATCTGGGCCCACGTGACGGGCAAGCCCTATGTCGTCACGCCTCATGGCATGCTGGAGCCCTGGATCGTGTCCCGATCCCGCCCGGTGAAAAAGGCCGTTTCCTGGCTTTACCAGGATCGGTTCCTGAAGCGCGCCGCAGCCTTCCAGATTCTGACCGAAAAGGAACGGTCGGACATTGCTCCCTATCTGGCAGACCAGATCGTGGCGGAAATCCCGAATTACGTCCCCGCTTTCTCGGCATCTTCCGAGAAGCCGGCATGGTGGCGTCCGTCGTTCGAAGGCCGCACCGTATATCTGTTCTTTGGCCGCATTCATGAAAAGAAGGGGTGCATGGAACTGGCCGAGGCCTGGGCGGATGTCTGCCGTCGCGATACAGCGTTCCGCGAGCGTTCGGCCTTGGTGTTTTGCGGCTGGAACGACGGTCTTGAGGGTTTCGAGGGCAGAGTACAGACGCTGGAGGGCGAGATCGGCAATATCCTCTTCGCCGGTCCCCAATATGGCGAGGACAAACGGCGTGCTCTTTCCAGTGCGTCCTTCTTCGTGCTGCCCTCGAAAAGCGAGGGACTCCCGATGGCGATCCTGGAAGCATGGAGCGCCGGAATCCCGTCGATCATGACGCCGGAATGCAATCTGCTCACCGGTTTTGTGAAAGGGGCCGCCCTGGAAACCGGATCGAGCCGGGAGCGGATTGCCGAAAGCCTCCTCGCCTCCGCCGACCTTTCGCCTTTGCAGCGGGAGGAAATGGGCAGAAACGCGGCGCGCATTGTCGCCGAGGACTATTCGAAGGAAAAAGTGGCCCGCTCCTTGCTTGATCTTTATGCCGGCTGCCTCCGTCGTGGCGCGGCCCAAATCGAGGGCGATATCTCGACAGATGGAGTTTCCGCGTGACTGCGAAGCGTATCGGTATTCTGACCTATCATTTCTCCGAGAATTTCGGTGCGCTGATGCAGGCTTACGGCCTGCGGCAATGGCTGCTCGATCAGGGGCATCAGGCGGAATTCGTCAATTATCATCCCCGTTATGTCGAGGAGGGCGGAGATTTCGAAAACGTCCTGAGCCCGGCCGCTTTCCGCCGGAATCTCAAGGTCGCCTACCTGCGTCTCTCAACTCTCCAGCGCAAGCTGTTCGGCAGCCGTCTTCAGGCCGAGCACTTCGAGGCATTCCGCCGCGATGTGCTTGGTGTAAGTGGCCCGCGCCTCGAAAACGAGGCCGAGGTGGAAGCGTTTCTTGCGAGCCCTGAGGGCCGGTTCGATGTCCTCGTCTGCGGCAGCGACCAGATTTGGAATCCGTCGCCGCAGAAGGGATTGGATTCAGTTTATTTCCTCGCGATGAAGGATGCCGCGAAGGCCCGGCATGTCGCCTACGCGCCGAGCTTCGGCAAGGGCAGCCTCGATCCGTCCTTCGATGGCGACGTCCGCCGTTTCCTCTCCGGCATGCACGGCCTGTCCGTTCGGGAAGAGAGCGGCGTCGAGATCGTCCGGCGTATTACAGGCCGGCATACCGTCTGCGTTCCCGATCCGACGATACTCCTCGGAGATTTTTCCAAACTCCTGAGCCGCGCGGAGCCGGTCGGGCAGGGGCATGTCTTCTGCTACGCCTTGAGGACGGGAGAGGGCATTCGCGAGGTGACGACGCAGGTTTCCGAATCGCTGGGCGCGGAAATCGTTTCGCCCTACAACGTCCACCGGCGCTGGCGCGAGATCGGCAAGACGGTCTATCCGTCGCCGGCGGGTTGGGCGGCGCTGGTTGAAAAGTCCGCATTCGTGGTCACCAACTCGTTCCACGGGACAGTGCTGAGCGTCCTGCTGAAGAGACCCTTCCTTACCGTCGGCCTTCCGGGTGCCAAGGGCGGTCTCAACGAGCGGGTGCGCAACCTGCTCGGCCAGCTCGACCTCATGGATCGTTTCGTCCAGGCCGGCGATCTGGAAACCACCCGCCGCCGTCTGGGCGAAGAGATCGACTGGGAAGCCGTTCACGTCAGGCTCCTCGGGATGCAGGCGACCGGCCGCGATTACCTGTCGGCGCAGCTCTCGGAACAGGCGGGAGCGGCCGCATGACCGATTTTTCGAGCCTGCGCTATGTCGACAGTATCCCACGCTCCCAGAAGGTGAAACGCGGGATCTGGGTCGTGGTCTGGCTTCTGCTGTTCCGCCCGACACCGCGCGGCATCTTCAACGGCTGGCGGATTTTTCTTCTGCGCCTGTTCGGCGCCCGCATCGGCAAAGGCTCGAAAGTGGCCGCCTCCTGTTTCGTCTGGGCCCCCTGGAATCTCGAAATGGGAGAGCTGTCGGTGCTCGGGGACAGTGTCGATTGCTACACGATGGACAGGATCACCATCGGCTCGAAGGTTGCCGTCAGCCAGCGGAGCTTCCTGTGCACGGGCTCGCACGATATCGGCTCGCTGCGCCGCCCGCTCACCACGAAGCCGATCGCCATCGGCGACCACTGCTGGATCGCGGCCGAATCCATGGTCATGCCCGGCGTCACGATCGCGGAAGGCACCGTCGTCGGTGCCCGGTCGCTGGTGACGAAGGATCTGCCGCCCTGGTCGGTCTGCGCGGGGCATCCCTGCGTCGTTGTTAAACCCCGCCGCGTGCTGCCGGAGCCCGCCGCATCAGAAAACGCTGCCTGAACCGGCATCGACGGAGATCGCATATGGTGGAACTCGTAAGCAAGATCCAGAAGGTCAGCCTATTCCTAACCGAATATTGCGCGGATGCCTTTACCTATTTCCGCTATTGTGGGATTTCGCCGTTCCAGGACAAGACGCGCAAGCTTTTCTACAAAATCCTCATCGAGGCGCATGCGCTGGAAAAGGGCCTTTCGCTCGCCAACCCGCGTTCGCTGTTCGGCGTTGCCAAAATCCGCTTCCTGATGAAGGCTGTTGAACGTTACGACCTTTCCTTCTCCCGCCTGCCGGCGGAAAAGGTCTGCGGCATTTTCCATACCTATCTCGAAATGCACCGGGCGCTCGGCGTCGAGAATCCGCTGCTCGATGAGATGGCTGCTTTTCTCGACCGCTACGAAAAGACCAATGCGATCAGTCCGGATGGCGGGCTGCGGCGGCTGGAGGAGGAAGCCTATGACGCATTTCCCGACGCCGCCCGGCTGCTCGTGTCGCGTCACAGCAACCGTATGTTCGCAGAGGATTTCCTGCCGCGTGCGGATGTGGAACAGATCGTCCGGATCGCCCAGTCTGCGCCGTCGCAATGCAATCGTCAGTCGGCCAAGGCCTATTTCTTCCAGAACCGGGAGGACATTGACCGGCTGCTGAAGCTGCAGGCCGGTTCGGCCGGCTTTTCCGGTGGCGTCAACAACCTTTTCGTCATCACGTCTGATCTCGCCGCGTGGGGCGGTGCCCAGCAGCGCAACCAGGCCTATGTCGATGGCGCATTGTTCGCCATGAACGTCATGCTGGCCTGCCACGCCATGGAAGTCGCATCCTGCCCGCTCAACCTGGCGGTCACCCACAAGGTCGAAAAGTCCATCAAGCAGGTGGGCGGGATCGGCCTTGACGAGCGGCTCATCATGATGATCGCCGTGGGCCGCCCGGTATCGCGCAACAAGCTCAAGGTCGCCCGTTCGCCGCGGCGCCCGCTGCACGAGATCCTGGTTGCGAAACTGGCCGGCGAAGGCGGAGTATCCTGATGGCATCGCTCTGCGTCGTCATCCTGACCTATAACGAAGAGCGCCACATCGCGCGGGCGATCGAGAGTGTGAAGTCCTTCGCTTCGGAGATCGTCGTTATCGATTCCTTTTCGACGGACCGGACCGTGGAGATTTCCCGTTCGTTCGGCGCGACGGTTTTGCAGAATCCTTTCGTCAACCAAGCCAAGCAGTTTCAGTGGGGGATGGACAACGCCGTCGTCGCCTCGGACTGGGTGATGCGGCTCGATGCCGACGAGGTGATCGAACCCGAACTGGCGCGGGAAATCGCCGACAGGCTGCCGCATCTCGGGCCGGATATCGCCGGCATCAATCTCAAGCGCAAGCATATCTTCCTCGGCAAATGGGTTCGCCACGGCGGCCGTTATCCTCTCATCCTCACCCGGATCTGGCGCAAGGGGCAGGGGCGCATCGAAGACCGCTGGATGGACGAACACATTCTGGTGTGGGGCGGGCGGACGGTCACCTTCGACGCCCCGTTTTCCGACCACAATCTCAACGACCTCGGTTTCTTCACCGACAAGCACAACAAATATGCCACCCGCGAGGCTGTTGATGTCCTGAACAGGCGCTACGGCCTGTTTGCGGAGGATCACGCGCTGACGAGCCAAGGCTCGTCGCTCCAGGCGTCGGTAAAGCGCCTCGTCAAGGAGAAGGTCTACAACCGCGTGCCGTTCCCGGTTTCGACGCTCGGTTATTTCCTATTCCGCTATGTGGTCCGACTCGGGTTCCTGGACGGCCGCGAGGGGCTGATCTATCATTTCCTTCAGGGATATTGGTATCGCTTCCTCGTCGGCTCGAAGGTGCTCGAACTCGATCGAGCTTTGCAGGGATACACGACGGCGGAGGAAAAACGCCTCGCACTCGCGAAGCTGACCGGCCTGAAGCTTTGAACATAGCCCCTAGCACTACTTTGGCAGATGGAGGAAAGTTGACTTAGGAGCTCTTGGCACCTTTCACTGGAGGCGCCGGTGGCAGCTATGCACGCAGAGCTGACTGTTTTACAGATTTTTATCGATCGGTTCGGACACAAGAGGCGCGGCGCATCAGAACGTATCAGTTTTTCGTGTCCGGCGGTCCAACCCATGGGTTCAACTCCATAGCCGACTCAATTCTGGGTGGAAACCAACATTTAAATATTTGATTCCACACTTTGATGGTGCAACTCTCCGGGATCTGCCTCCGACGAAGATGGTATCGCCTTGTTTCCGTCTCTCAGGATGATAGCTTGCCGGTACTCGTCTTCATAGCCAACATCAGGGAAAGCCTCGATGAATTTGCCCTTTGGCATCATTTGTAATATATCGCAAAGATTCATTGTGGGACTGGCATTATGTCTTGTCGCCTCGGCATCTGAAGCCTCTCCTGAAGTGTTCTGGGCAAGTGATCCCGTCAAGCCCGGCCAGACCGTCCAGGTTACTGGCATGGGCCTAGATGCCGTAAAGTTCGTTCAGGTCAGAAGGCTGGAGGACAACGCCGCCGATACCGGATCGGGCCAACCTGCGAGCGCGGAAATTCTCGGGAAGAGCGACAGCACTTTGTCCTTCGTGGTCCCGCCTTCCTTCCAGAACGGCGTATTTTCCGTAACGCTGCAGACCCCGGAAGCTCATTCGAACATCACGGTCAATGCCCCGGACGTTTATTGGATACAGGGCGATCGCGGCCCGGCCGCGAGCCCCGGCGGCTGGCTCAGGCTTTCGGGCCGCAACATGGCTATCACGGGAAAGGCGCGTCTGAAGCTAGTCTCGGAAAGCGGCAAGGAAATGCAACTGGAAGTGCAGGCGCCGGACCGCTGGTCGGCTTCGTTTCCCCTGCCGGACGCTGTGGCTACGGGCGTGTACCGCGCAAGCCTCTGGAACGGCACCGGCGACGCCTCCGCATGGCGTGATGCAGGCATGGTTCGCGTCGAGCCAAGGCCGCATACGGACAAGCCTGTCGTGGAGCTTTTGAGCAATCAACCGGACGACCCGAATAACGACGATACGGCGCGAATCAACGCCGCGATGAACGTGCTTCACGACCGCGGTGGCGGAACCCTTCTCCTGCATTTTGGCATCTACCGCCTGGCGGGAACCCTCAACATTCCGGACGGTGTTCGGCTGAAGGGCGAATCGCGGGATCTCGTCACACTCATTTGGAACGATTTCGAGAATCCTCCTCCTGCCTTGATCAAGGGGTTCCAGGACTTCGCGATCGAGGACATGACGATCAACACACGCCGTCACTTCGACGTGATCAAGGGCGGTTTCGGACCGACCCGGGCGGACCCGGTCGGCGGCAACATCACCATCCGAAATGTGACAATGCGGGCGTCCTCTTTCCTGGGACATCTGCGCGACAACCTGCCCCAGCAACGGCTAGAAGCGATGCAGAAGCACATCCAGACGGGGGTTGCCGGCCTGCTTCTCACCGGCCGCAACATTGTTGTCGAGGACTGCGACATACTCTCCTCGATGCGGCCCTTCGTCGTCACGCGGGTGACGGGTGCGAGGTTGTCCGGCAACACGTTCCGCACCGGCCGCCGCGGCTGGTACGGCATTTCGGCGCCCGACGGTGTGATTTTCGAGAACAACCGCGTCATAGGAACCGACTTGCAAGCCTCGGGCGGCGGCATCAACACGTTCGGTGGCCCAATCGCCCGCAATGTCCTGATGCGCAACAACAGGATCGAAACGCTCTACGGCTGGGACAGGGAGGCGCTGACATCGGACGGCCCGCGCGGTTATTATCTTGGCAAACTGACTGCAGAGGGCGGGAGGTCGGTCCGCATGGAGGTCATCGGGCTCGGCAAACTGAAGGACAAGAACTGGGAAGGTACCGGCCTCTTCGTGCTGCAGGGGCGCGGCGTCGGGACAGTCGCGAAGATCGTGAAACGGGACGGCGACATGCTAGAACTGGACCGCGACATATCCGGCAATATCGATGCTGAATCGGTCGTCACCATTGTCCCAATGCAGGAAAACTACCTGATCATCGGCAACGATTTCCAAGACGTCGGATCTGCCATGGTGTTCGGCACCGGCTACAAACAGACCTTCGCGGAAAACCGCGCTCTGAGGGCCACTGGTTTCAAGACGACCTCGCTGAACTACAGCCATCCTCAGCCGAATTTCTATACACAGTTTCTCGACAATCGCACGATTTCCGCCGCCTTCACCAACAATGCGGGGATCATCGTCACCGGACGGCAATTCAAGGACAACACGACGCTGCTCAGCCTCGGTATTGTAATCCGCGGCAACGAACTGCATGCCAGCGGCACGATTAGCGTGGACGGCCAGTCGCAAACCTATCCTTCGGTGCGCAACGTACTGATCGAGCAGAACACGATCGATCATTCCGACGTGGGCATCAGCATCGGTACCGGCGTCGAAGAACTGACGATCCGCGACAACAGGATGAGTGACGTCAAGATACCCCAGAAACACGCCTCTCCCTAAGCTCGACTTTGTGCAAAATCGGCTATGATTGCGGGCTTTGCTGAGCGGCTCGGGTGACTCAATTCGCCACAGTATGCGTCCCTTGCATTATCTGTCCTATCGGATTCCAACCGATGGATGAGCAAATATCCTGATCGTAGAAATGACCGGGACGCGGCGTGTGTGTGGGCATGCCCCCTGCTTGGCAATAAGAATTTTCTAACGACCGTCAGCGGACGAGGAATTCTATCGGTCGTGTGTCAGGCCACATAATGTGGCCTGAAATAGCCACGGGCCGGCATGCAATTCGAACAACAGGGTCCACATCGGTTCAGAGAGCTTGGTTGGCTCGAGCCCCAGGACTGGCTTACCCCATTCTGAACATTGAAGTCCTTTCCGCATCATTTCGTCAGTCGATCTTCTTACCGGGGCTCATCACCCCGGGCATTTTCCGCATTGCCGCCGACTGGAGGCAGCGGATCTGGCCATCCTGTAATTTTGCTCTCTTGTCATCATCGCCCATATGACCTGCCACTGAAATTTCATCCGGCTGCGATTAGAGCCTCGGCTGTTTTTGATATGCCAAATGGCGTGGTGGGAGCAACCGGCGGAAACGCGAAGCTTCCAGATTGCGTAGCGTTGGAGCCGGTTGCGGCGATGATCCCGGCAAAGTCCGCCGGAGTCCGGTATCCGAGCGATGAGTGTGGCCGGAAATTGTTGTAGTCGTCGGTCCATTCCGCAATGGCGCTGCGGGCATGATCGAGGCCGAAGAACAGGCTTTCGTTAAGCAGCTCATCGCGCATGCGGCCGTTGAAAGATTCGACATAGCCGTTCTGGATCGGCTTACCCGGCGCGATGTAGTGCCATTCTACCTTGGCCCGATCCGTCCATCGAAGGATCGCGTTGCTGGTGAACTCGCTGCCATAGCATGTCGGAGACGATCATGCCGGGTTTGCCGCGCCGCTCGACCAGTGTCGTCAGTTCGCGAGCAACCCGACGGCCGGAGATCGAAGTGTCAGGGATCGCCGCCAGGCACTCGCGCGTGACATCGTCGACGATGTTGAGGACACGGAAGCGTCTGCCGCAGGCGAACTGATCAGCGACCAACGCGCATTGGCCTTCGCCTCGACCAGGATTGGCGCACGCGTGCCGACGGCCCGTCGTCGAGCTTTCCGTTTGCGAACCGATAGCCCTTCCTCGCGATAGAGCCGGTAGATGCGGTTGACGCCAGATCGTTCTCCCTCCCGTCTGAGCACGATGAACAGCCGCCGATATCCGAAACGCCGTCGCTGGTTGGCGAGGTCGCGCAGCTTCATTCGCAACTCGGCCTCCGGCGGTCGGCAGGACCGGTAGCGGATCATCTTGCGGTCGGCGGAAATGATCTGGCAGGCCCGACGCTCCGAGAGGCCCATCATGGCCTTCAGGTGCGCGACAGCGTCACGCTTGGCGGCAGGCCCTACCATTAATGGGATGGTCCGCCTCGTCCTCCTGCCGCATCATGAGGCGGTCAAACCGAAGGAGGTTGCAATGCCACAACGCAATGTGCCGCGCCCTGCGGCTGCCTACGGAATTGATATCGGCAAGAACATCTTCCACGTCGTCGCATTGAGAAGCGACGGTGCGGTCGTTCAGCGGGTTAGATTCCGACGGGACACGCTGCTTCAATTCTTCCAGCGTGCAGCGCCGGCGCTCGTCGGGATGGAATCTTGCGCAGGATCTCAGTGGATCGCGCGGAAGATCCAGGCGATCGGTCACAAGGTGCGGCTGATCCCGGCCCAGTTTGTGAAGCCTTACGCTAAGTCCAACAAGAGTGACATCATCGACGCGGAGGCGATCGCTGAGGCCGCCACGCGACCAACGATGCGATTTGCTGCAGTCAAAACTGAGGAACAGGCCGACCTTCAAGCCTTGCACCGGGTGCGTGACCAGATGATCGGCACGCGAACCCGCCTGATCAACCAGATGCGGGCTTTCTGCCTTGAATACGGTGTCGCACTACGCCAGGGGGCAGGTCTGTTCAAGCTCGACCTGCCCGAGGCTCTCGAGGATTAAACAAACGACCTTTCGCCGGCAATGCGCAGACTACTGGGCGATCTGTTTGCAGATCTGCGCCAGTTGGAAAAGCGGATTGCTGATGTGACACGCGAGATCGAAGCGATCGCTGATCGAGAGGATGCTGCACGCCGGCTCATGACAATCCCCGGAATCGGAGCTCTCGGTGCGACAGCGCTGCTTGCTGCAATTGGAAACGGCAGACAGTTCCAGAAAGCGCGTGATCTGGCCGCATGGCTGGGCCTTGTGCCGCGAGAATACTCGACGGGAGGGAAGCAAAAGCTCCTCGGCATCAGCAAGCGAGGCAATCGCTACGTCCGTAAACTGCTGGTCCATGGTGCGCGATCCTGCTTCCGACACCTCGACCGAACAAGGGATCAACTGGGAAGCTGGCTGGATGGACTCCAAGCCCGAATGCACCCTAACAAAGCTGTTGTCGCACTTGCCGCCAAAATGGCCCGGACCGTCTGGGTCGTCCTGACCAAGCCGGGAGCACTCTACGAGCGCAGAGACCCTGCATTCACCTGATGCTCCCGGCTCGATTGCAAGGCTTGGGAATAGTGATGACGAAACAGTGGATCAACATGCCGTAAGCCCTGTGCAAAAAAGCGGGCTTCGTGCCCGAACCATTTATTGGGAACGGCGTGTGCGGATCTCATCATGGCCTGGCTGCAACCGCAGTCCACTCGCGAGAGGCCGGATACATTTATGCAACTGGAATCGTCATTTGCGATGTCGCGAACCCTTGCACGGACGAGGCGGACCATACATTTTTGAGAGAAGCTCGCGGAGCGCGGCCACATCCAGCATCTGTTCGGCGAGCAGTTTCTTCAGCTTTGCGTTCTCCTCCTCAAGCGCCTTCAGCCGCTTCGCTTCGGAGACGTCCATGCCGCCGTATTTGGCCTTCCAGTTAATGGGATGGACTGTTCCCCCACCCCGCAGTGAAACTGGACGCACCAACGAAGGAGGCTGTCATGGCAAACGTTGCGGTTCTGGGAATTGATATTGCCAAGAATGTGTTCCAGCTTCATGGCGTGGGCGCCGATGGTCAGGTTGCCCTGAGACGACGCGTGATGCGCGATCAACTGCTGCAGGTGACCGAGGCTATGCCACCTTGCCTGATCGGCATTGAAGCTTGCACGGGTGCCTTTCACTGGCAGCGGCATTTTGAGTCTCAGGGGCATACTGTGAAGATCATCGCGCCGCAGTATGTGAAGCCGTTTTTGAAGGGCCAGAAAAATGACGGCAACGATGCCCAGGCAATATGCATTGCCGTTCAACAACCACACATGCGCTTCGTGCCGAAGAAATCGATCATCCAGCAGGATATCCAGGGCCTCCACCGTGCTCGGCAGAGACTGGTCAATCATCGTGTCGCCCTGATCTCGCAGATGCGAGGTTTGCTTCTCGAGCGCGGCGTGGCAATTGCGAAGTTGGCCTCGATCGCACAGCGCACGATACCGGAGATCATCAACAACCCAAAGATCGATATCACCGAGCTGACACGCGATATCATCGGCACCCTCCATGCCTTCCTTTTGCAGCTCAACGAGAAGATCAGATACTTCGACAAGCAGATCGAGGCCGTCTTTCGCGAGAGCGACGTTTGCCAGCGTATCGCGAAGATACGTGGCGTCGGCCCCAAGACTGCGACGGCAGTTGTCGCGGCTGTCGGTGATGGAGCAGACTTTAAGAATGGCCGACATCTGGCCGCCTGGATGGGCTTGGTGCCGCGACAACATTCCAGCGGCGACCGACGCGTACTGCTCGGCATCAGCAAGCGAGGCAGTCAGCATCTGCGAACACTTCTGGTCCACGGCGGAAGGTCAGTGGTGCGAACGGCGCAACGAAAATCTGACCCTGCGAGCGAATGGGTCAACGAGCTTAGGGAAAGGCGTGGTTACAATCGCGCAGCGGTTGCCGTCGCCAACAAGAACGCAAGGGTGATCTGGGCCTTGCTTCAGCACGGTGGTGAATACCGAGCCAATCCTTGAGAGCAGGCATGCGAATTGCAAGATGAAGGTTGAAATGGAATGAACGGTCGGACCGGCACATACGGAACCTGTCTTTTATAATGGCCGACAAGGTCTCCCATTTGTTGAGGCGTATGTGCGCGGATACTCCATTTGGGCGCTTCGGAAATGATGACGCCGTATAGATGTTTGCAATCGACCAGCGTCAGACCGCTTCAACATCAAGCTTGCAAAGGGGGAACAGTCCATAGATGGAGGTCCGCTGCTTTCGCGCCAGTCTCCTCCTCTCGCAGCACCGCGATAATCTGCTCTTCCGAAAATCTCTGCTTCTTCATTCGTCCGTCCTCAATGGGCCGGATTCTAATCAATTCTGGAGGAAAACCTCAGTGGCAGGTCAGGTGCCCTCGTGTGACAGCAGCAATGATCTGGTCTGGGTCTGCTTTCCAGATGAATGGTTTCAGTTCCTGATTGTGCTCCTTGACGAAGCGGTTGATGGCGGCCTGTAGATCGACGACGGAATGAAAGACGCCGTTCTTCAATCGTCTAGGCGTCAGTTTTGCTAAGAAGCCTTCAACAGCGTTGAGCCAAGAGCAGGATGTCGGAACGAAGTGGAAGGTCCATCGTGGATGCCTCGCCAGCCACGCCCGGACCCTCGGCTGCTTATGGGTGGCGTAGTTGTCCAGAATGACGTTGACCGCTTTGTCTTTGGGCAGTTCGGCTTCTATTGATGGTTTGGATGGCTCCTGCTTCCGCCGGCGTATTCCGGCATAGTTTGGATGACATTGTCTAGATCAAAGGAGCGATCCATGTCAGAGCTTGCCACAGTGGGTATCGATCTTGCAAAGAGCGTCTTCCAGATTCGCGGTGTAGACGACAACGGTCGGGTTCTTGTACGCCGCCAGCTTCGTCGCGGCAATTACTTGCATTTTTCGAGAAGCTCCCACGATGCCTGATTGGCATGGAAGCTTGCGCAGGTGCTCACGATTGGGGACGCAGGCTTCAGGAGATGGGGCATGACGTTCGGCTGATGCCGCCGTCCTATGTGAAGCCATACGAAAAGCGCGGAAAAACCTACGCCGCAGACGCGGCGGCCATCTGCGAAGCAGTGACGCGCCCCTCGATGCGGTTCGTCGCCATTTAAAGCGAAGCCTGCTCCTCGGTCATGGTTGTTCACCGCACGCGGGACTTTCTGGTTCGCCAGCGCATGGAGATCGGCAATGCGGTCCGAGCGCAATGTCGATCGGTTGAAGGAACAGGTGGATCAGTTGCCGGAAGCAGCGCGGTTGCCCGTGACCTTACTCTTCGACCAACTGTTCGAAACGAACAAGCGGATCGAGCGGCTGACAGACGAGATCGAAGAGGCTTAGGAGCAAAGCGTAACAAGCCAGCGTTTGGCGACGATCCCGGGTGTGGGAATACTGTCGGCAACGATTATCGCAGCCACCACCCCGGATGTCGACAACTTCGACCGTTCGAGGGACTATGCCGCCTGGCTCGGCCTACGCCCAAACCTCACGCCACCGGAGGCAAGCAGAGGGTCGGCAGCATCTCGAAGATGGGAAATCGATACATCCGGCGTTTATTGTATCTTGGCGCAGTTGGCACAGATCATGCTCAGACGTCGGCTCAAGGGGGAGCCAGGATCGGATGGGCTGTCGGGCATGTTGATGCGGAAGAAGACGAAGGTTGTTGCCATTGCCTTGGCGCATCGCATGGCAAGAATGATTTTTGCCGTCCTCAGGGACGGGTCTCGATACGAGCCGCAAGCCGCCTGACGGGCTCTCGGAATGGTCAGGGCAACGTGAGGTGATGGCGAACAAGCGGAGACGAAGAACCAGGACACCCCGATCAATCCGAAGCTCTTCAAGCGCGCTCGATTGGGTGGGACCTGTTCTCCAAGCGGATATTCATCACGGCGCGCAGCTGTCTCGCTGCATATCAGACGCCGTATACATGGCCGCAACCGACCTGTTTACCGGAACCGATCGCATCCTTGACTCGCAGGAGCCACCCATACATGCGTTGAGAAAGCGGATGAACTCCTGATGGCGGTGGCGCTGCATGTTGCGCCCGATGACCGATCCGTCGAGAATGTTGAGGGCGGCAAACAAGGTGGTCGTGCCATGGCGTTTATAGTCATGGGTCATCGTGCCGGCGCGCCCCTTCTTGAGCGGCAGGCCCGGCTGGGTCCGGTCGAGCGCCTGGATCTGGCTTTTCTCGTCGACCGACAAAACAATGGCGTGGGCCGGCTGTGAGGCATAGAGCCCGATGACATCGTGAAGTTTCTCGGCGAACGCCTTGTCGTTCGACAGTTTGAAGCTGCGCCAACGATGCGGCGCAAGCCCGTGCTCATGCCAGATCTTCACGACCGAAGAGGCGGCAATCCCCACCGCTTTCGCCATGGCGCGCACGGTCCAATGCGTCGCTTCCTGCATCGGCGGCTCCAGTGTCAACGCAACGACCCGCTCCACCAGTTCGCCGGTCAGAGGAGCCGTGCCCGGCGGCCTGCTCTTGTCACGTAACAGGCCATCGACCCCCTCGGACATAAAGCGTTCTTGCCATCGCCAGACGCGGGGCTTCGATTTCCCGGTCGCCTGCATGATGGCGGCCGCTCCCAGGCCCTGGCGACTCAACAAAATGATCTTCGCCCGCCAGACATGCTTCTGCGCAGACATCGGAGCGGCAATATGGCTTCAAGCCGAGTTCGGTCGGCAAAGTCAAACGTGATCCCTGCACGCATCCTTAACTGTCGCACAATCCGCAGCAGTAGGGAATCTCACAATGGAATCTTCCGTCTCCATCTATCCACTGGTTTGGATGCAAATAAATTTATGCTCCCTGATTGCCTAATGACTCGAATTGTTGTCAACCGTATGTATTGAAGCGTCAGTAACTTAAATCGCCAGAGATTTTTCTAGCTTCTTAAAGAGGATGAGTAATTCGTGCGTATCACAATGATTGGTGCCGGCTACGTGGGTCTGGTTTCCGGCGTTTGCTTTGCCGATTTCGGCCATGAGGTGACCTGTGTCGACAATGTTGCCGACAAGGTCGAGGCTCTGCGCAACGGCGTCATTCCCATCTACGAGCCGGGTCTCGACGACCTGGTGAAGTCGAACGTCAAGGCAGGCCGGCTCACCTTCACGACGGATCTCGCTGCGGCAGTCGCCGATGCAGACGTCGTCTTCATTGCCGTCGGCACGCCGTCGCGCCGCGGCGACGGCCATGCGGACCTTTCCTTCGTCTACGCCGCGGCGAAAGAGATCGCCCATGCAATGACCGGCTTTACCGTCATCGTCACCAAGTCGACGGTTCCCGTCGGCACCGGCGATGAGGTGGAGCGGATCATCCGCACCGAGCGGCCGGATGCGGATTTCGCCGTCGTCTCCAACCCGGAATTCCTGCGCGAAGGGGCTGCCATCTCCGACTTCAAGCGCCCGGACCGTATCGTCATCGGTTCCGAGGACGAGCGCGCCACCGAGGTGATGCGCGAGGTCTATCGGCCGCTCTATCTCAACTCTGCACCGCTGTTCTTCTGCGACCGTCGCACCTCGGAACTCATCAAATATGCCGGCAACGCATTTCTCGCGATGAAGATCACCTTCATCAACGAGATGGCGGATCTGTGCGAAAAGGTCGGCGCCGACGTGCAGAAGGTTGCCAAGGGCATCGGCATGGACAAGCGCATCGGCGACAAGTTTCTGCATGCCGGCCCCGGCTATGGCGGCTCGTGTTTCCCGAAGGACACGATGGCGCTGGTGAAAACCGCGCAGGATCACGACAGTCCGGTGCGCCTCATCGAAACGACGGTAGCGGTCAACGATACCCGCAAGCGCGCCATGGCCCGCAAGGTGATGGCCGCCTGCGACGGCAGTGTGCGCGACAAGAAGATCGCCATCCTCGGCCTCACCTTCAAGCCGAACACCGACGACATGCGTGATGCACCGTCGATCTCGATCATCCAGGCACTGCAGGATCACGGCGCGAAGATCCATGCCTATGACCCGGAGGGTATGGAGATTGCCCGCGGCATGCTGTCGGGCGTCGAATTCGGCACGGATCCCTACAAGATCGCCGAGGGTGCCGATGCGCTGGTGCTGGTGACGGAATGGGATGCGTTTCGCGCGCTCGACTTCCGACGTCTCAAGCAGATCATGGCGCAGCCGGTGCTGGTCGATCTGCGCAACGTCTATCCCGCCGAGGAAGTCACCCGCCACGGCGTCGCTTATTTCGGTGTGGGGCGACAGGTCGCGGCAGTCTTTGAAGTTGACGTTCAGGTGCCTAAGACGTAAGCTTACCATCAGGCCAGTCTCGCGAGGTTGATACGGACATCGGAAGCCCTAGTGCAAATACTATGAGTAGTCCTTTGACAAAGCGTCCAATTGAAGTGATCACGTCTGTCGAGCGCCGTCGGCGCTGGTCTCGCGAAGACAAAGAGCGGCTTGTTGCGGCCTGCCTTTAGCTTGGCGTGGTTCTCTCCGAGATTGCCCGGTCGGCCGGAATACACGTGAGCCAGCACTTTCGGTGGCGCAAGGAGCTTTGTCAAATCGAGGAACCGAGGATCGAGACGGCGAACACTTTGGTGCCGGTCATCGTTTACGAGGCTGCGCCGGCAGCCCAGCCTGCTGCCTTGTTCCCGTCTAAACCCCGCCGGAAGCACAGCGATGTGACGATTGAGCTGGGGCGAGGTCGCCGTGTTCGCGTAGACAGCGACATCGACACGGGGGTACTCAACCGTTGGTTTCCACGCGGAACTGAGCCGGTTTTTCCACCGAGAAGTGGCTCTGACTCACATTTGCTGCTGTTGCCGACCACGCTATCGCTGATTCATCGGAGGATCAGCAATGCAACATCGATTTCAACGCACCGGTCTCACGCCGCCCGGGTTTGTAGCAGATGAAGTGAAGGTTGTCGGGGATGGCGTCCAAGTTTGGCTTCGGTCACGTTATCCCTCAGCAACTTGTCCAGGCTGCGGGCGGCCAAGCCGGAGGGTTCAAAGCAGATATATGCGGCGCCCCGCTGATCTGCCTCTTGGCGGTCGGCGAGTAGAGTTGACAATCGTGGCGCGTCGATTTTGGTGCGATGCTGTCCTGTGCGGACGGCGCATCTTCTGCGAACAGTTCGATGACAGCGTGCTGGCTCGTTATGGTCGGCGCACCCAGCGGCTAGAGACAGTTGTCCACCACCTTGGCTTGGCCCTCGGCGGCAGACCTGCTGCGGCCTTCGCCAATCGTTTGATGGTCCCGGTGAGCAACGACACGTTGCTCCGGGTGGTCCGTCGACGGATCGAGGATCAAACCGATAAACTTAACGTCGTAGGCATCGATGATTTTGCCTTCAGGCGTGGCCAGACCTACGGAACGATTGTTTGCGATCTGGAGCGGCGCAGACCTGTCACCCTGTTACCGGATCGTGCGCTGGATACGTCACGGACTTGGCTTGCCGCGCATCCGTCGATATCGATCGTGGCCCGTGATCGAGGCGGTGGCTATGGCGAGGCCATCGCGAAGGCCTTGCCTGATGCTGAGCAAGTCGCTGATCGTTGGCACCTGATGGAAAATTCCAGCCGGGCGTTTCTCGATGCAGTCGACAAGACGATGCGCCAGATCAGGCAGGCGGTCGGCAGCAATGTCGTTGACCCCAAGCTTTTAACCTACGCTGAGAAACTGCAGTACGAGGGGTATCTGCGCCGCCAGGAGACGAACGAGGCGATCCGAGAGCTGTCCAAGAAGGGAACGTCAATTCGACAGATTGTCCGGCAAACCGGCCATAGCCGGAAGATTGTCCGCGATGTTTTGAGGGACCAGCGCCTCGATGTCTTTCGAACACGGCCCAGCTCACTGGATAGCTGGCTGCCGTGGCTCAACAGCCGCCGGGACGAAGGCGCAAGAAACGCATTGGCGCTCTGGCGAGAGATGAAAGCGAAGGGCTTTCCAGGACAGAGCGGGGTCGTCTCGCAATGGGCACAGCGGCGGCGTCTTGCGGAGAAGGCCAACCAGAGCGGGCTTGCGCGAACGCCATCGGCACGGGTCATCGCCCGGCTGATGACAACCGCACGCGACGACCTCGCAAAATCCGAAGCGATCCTGGTGGCAGCTATCGAAGTGAACGTTCCGGAACTGATAGTCGCCCGCAGGGCCATTGGTGACTTCCAATCCATGATCCGCTCCAAGACCGCACGGAAGCTCGATGAATGGCTTGAAACTGCGAAGGGCAGCCTGATCGGCTCGTTTGCTGGTGGCGTTGAAAAAGACCTCAATGCCGTGAGAAATGCGATCATCTCACCCTGGTCGAACGGACGAACAGAAGGTCAGATAACACGCTTGAAGCTCATCAAACGCCAAAATGTATGGGCGAGCCAAACTCGATCTGCTGCAGGCGCGTTTGATTGGCGCATCGTAAGGCCGCACTGCAGCAAAAGTGCGTCAGAGCCAGTTCTCAGTGGCAATCAACAGAGTCCGTCTACATCCCGCAGGGCGATCTGCACCGGCTTTACAATCCCGGCAAGATCATGCTCGAGATGATCGAGGTGCAGACCGGATCCTATCTCGGCGAAGACGATATCGTCCGGGTCTCCGATGAGTTCGGAAGATGAGGACGATTACCAGGGTGATGTGAGGGCGTTGCGAAGGCTGTAGGCGTGTCTTTGGATCTTTCGATCTCGGGCCTCTCTTCACCGCCTGTCGACAACCAGGAATAGAGTGCGTATCCGAATACTAGCCATACGAATAGCGACACAAATAGGGCATAAAGCAAATAGCGAAAACGACGTGTCATGCCTCACGCATAGAAGGGCGCAAGATTCTCACAATCGGAACATCCCCTCAGGGTTAAGAGACGATGAACGACAGGAGTCGGCATCTGCGATCGCACGTCGCCGGCGCCCCGGACTGCTTTACATCATCTCGTGCTGGCGGTGTGGAGCGGGTCGGTCGATGAGCCTGTCATTCGCGATAGGATGCTCGCACCGCTGTGGATCACAGCGGTCCATAGACCCAGCGAGATCACGATACTTGCCAACCAAATTTTCGATCGCTGGGTCAAACACTACACTCCTGCTGTAACGCAGGTTACCGGCGAATTATTTCCGACTGTTTAACCCGACCGTCCCTCCACAATGCGGCATTTTTGGCGGGCGAGACCCAGCTGAAAAAACCGTGACGAAACCATTCAGTCACCCGCAGCAATTGCATAAATGCCACAACGAGACACGTCGTTAACTATTTGCTAAGGATAAAGATGACGTTAGCAGAAGAGTAAGTTACAACAAGACCATTGAGTATTTCACGTGGCTGGGTTTGAAATGAGCCTCTTTACTGACCATAGTGCTGCCCATGATTTAATCGTAGCGCCTATAAAAAACGACAGAGGCAGCAATCTCCCTGGCCAGAAAGTGTTGTCGTCCCCGCTGGCGGCGCGTTCTTTAGTGAAACGCGCATTTGATGTGACGTTTTCACTGGTTGTTCTTGTCTTGCTTTTGCCTGTCATGCTCATGATCGCCGCTGCCATCAAGTTTGACAGCCGCGGCCCTGTCTTCTTCAAGCAGGTCAGGTGGGGCAAGGATCAAAAGCCGATCCAGGTCTACAAATTCCGATCGATGCGCACAGATCTGTGCGACATCACCGGGGTCACACAGACTGTCGAAGGAGACCCTCGGATTACCCGCCTTGGTAGTTTTCTGCGCAAAAGCAGTCTCGATGAGCTGCCTCAATTCATTAACGTGCTGAAGGGCGACATGTCGGTTGTCGGCCCCCGCTGCCATGCGATTGGCATGTTTGCTGCTGGCGTTCCGTACGAGGACCTGGTTGCCAACTATCACGAGCGTCATCAGGTGCGCCCAGGGATTACGGGCCTTGCCCAGGTGCGTGGTTGGCGCGGTCCCACAGTAGATCCGGTGCATGCAAAGGCGCGCGTCGCGTGCGATCTCTATTACATCGAAAACTACAGCTTCTTCCTTGACCTGCAGATCATTGCAGCCACCATCCGCAGCGAGCTGACAGGCGGGACAGGGTTGTGAATTCGCGCCGGAATGGCAAGACGAAGAGAGCTTTGGGATGACCAGCAACAGCAGTCATGATACGCACATCCATGAAAGCGTTTTTGACCCTTTTGCTTCAACTACTCTTTGTGCTCGCGTTTGCTCTTTGGTCCTTTTGGCTCATCAGCGCATTTGAGACAGAGCCAGACAGCACCGCACCGTCACTTGCGACCTCTGCTATTGATGCTCCCTGGACGACCCTGCCAACACGTATTGATCGTATACGCCAAAATTTCGAGGTTGTTGCAGATCCATTTGATGTCGATTTGAAACTACCAGCTCGACCCGTCATTTCCGAAAGCGGATCTTTTTCGGTGAATGGTCATCACTATCTGATCGACGGCGTTCGCGGATATCACGCAAGAGAGATTTGTCAGGACAGGCAAGGCCACAGAACCGCCTGCGGAAACCGCGCCATCGCCGGCATGATCGCGCTTTTGTCAAACAAATGGCTCCAATGCCGCAGCCATGATATTGATCGTTATATCCATATTGTAAGTTGCAAGCTGGATGGACGCCCTTTATTGGAGGAATTGCTGAAACGTGGATTTGGAAAAGAAGGTCCTTTCGTCATCGCGCCTTTATGATGCAGCAATGTATGCTGACCAGGTTATCAGCCCACTCGACGCTTGCCGGTCCTGGAACCTGCCGTCGCTAGATCGAGCACACTTGTCAGACAAAAAAATAGCATGATTTCGAAAGCAATTGGTTCGCTGTTTGGCAGACGAAAGCGCGCTCTCAGCGTTTCAACGCGGCGTAGGCTTAATTTAGGTGCGACCTTTCCCTCTTATCCGATTTACGCGATTGGCGATGTGCACGGATGCCTGGATCTTCTGCAAGACGCAGAAGAGCGCATCCTCCTCGATATGGAGCGTCGCCAGGAGAAGGGCCTTGTTGTCCTGCTGGGGGACTACGTTGACCGCGGACCGAACTCAGCCGGGGTCCTGGCCCACCTGATCGCACCGAATGCGCTTGGCCTGAGGCGATTGGCGTTGTGTGGCAATCATGATGACGTCTTCTCGTCACTTCTTGATCACCCTGAAACCATCAATGACTGGCTTGCGTTTGGGGGACGAGAGACGTTGATGTCCTATGGCATTGACGTTCAGCAACTGCAAGACAGAGGCCGCCGCGGCGTCTCGGAACTCAGTTCCATCATTGCCGATGCCGTCCCGGAACGCCACATTGATTTCTTGAAATCCCTTCCCGTCAGCCTGCAGATTGGCCCATATTTGTTTGTTCACGCGGGCATCCGACCAGGTGTAGACGTAAGATTGCAGGAAGATCGTGATCTCATGTGGATCCGGGAGCCCTTTTTGACAGCGGGCTCTGGACTGGATCTGACCGTCATTCATGGTCATACGCCTTCGCCGGAACCATCGGTTGGACCGGCAAGGATCGGCATTGATACACAGGCCTACTCAACAGGAAGGCTGACGGTACTGCGCGTAGACAAAGAAAGCGCATCTGTGCTGGGTTGATCGCATAGGGATGGAGAAAAAACAACCAT
Organism: Allorhizobium pseudoryzae; assembly: GCF_011046245.1. Lineage (NCBI taxonomy): Bacteria > Pseudomonadati > Pseudomonadota > Alphaproteobacteria > Hyphomicrobiales > Rhizobiaceae > Affinirhizobium > Affinirhizobium pseudoryzae. The sequence goes on along the minus strand of NZ_CP049245.1, from coordinate 88,406 downwards.
CAATCTCGGCTCGGCCTTAGCTCGTCCGACCCGCTGCCTTGCGAGATGACTGGGATGACACCTTTGGCTGCCAGTTGGCGTAGACGTTCTTCTGGCACTGCGGGTGTGAGGCGGGCAGCGAACTGCTTTTCACGTTCTGAGAACGTCTGCCACATTTGCGCTGCCGCCGTTGACGGAAACCAGAGCAAAAACGTCAAAAGATCTCGCTCGTAGCTTGTTTCGGCGCGCTGCAGCACATAAGGAGACAGCCTGCTCCAGTGATGAAGACGTGCGTTGAGAGAGACAAGCTCAGCCGGAGCGTAAAGCTCCGAGTATTCCAGGATTCGCGCCTGCTCTTCGCCGGGGCGTCCCAAGAACCACTCCGCGAAGGCAAGGCGCGCCCAGATCAAGCCATTGGTCGGCTGACACGCCAACGCCAAGCGCGCATGAGACGCCAGTTCGGCAAGCGCCTTTTGCCATGCATCACGATCCGATTGTGGCGCAAACCTATCGGCATAGGCCACGTCCAACTCAATCGCCGCATCTATCGCGGTTGATTCACACGCCTCAATAAGCTGTCCCGTGGATTGTCTTGCTGCCAATATTTCATCGGTACGGTCTGCGGACTGCAACAGCGCGATATTACGAAGCTGTCGAAGCTCCTGTGCGCTGCCGGCATGAAGCAGGCTTTCGATAGCAACGGTGCCAACCACCACACTGATCAACGCGACTGGGACCAGAAAGAGACGGTTACGTCCGATCATCGACGTAGTAGCTGCTATAACGGCCCTGGTAGTACTCCGAGGAGCCGTAATCCCGATAGAACTTCATGCGTTCGGTATCGACCTTATTCAATACCACACCGAGGCTTCTTTCCGCGATCAGAGGATCAGCCAGCAAGGTATCGCGCACGACCTTCCGTGCCGTTTTACCCCATTCAACGACCACCACAAAACCATCTATTTTGCGCGCGACCGCGCGAGCGTCAACAACGGGCCCAACAGGCGGAAGATCCAGCAGGACGTAGTCATAGTCTTGCATTGCCAGATGAAGAAGCTCGGACATCTTCACTGATGACAGCAAATCAGCCGAATGCGTCACACGCCGCCGAACAACGGCCGGCAGGAGATCGAGACCCGTTGTCTCGTCGTGCAGAAGGACATCCCTGTAGCTTTTACCCTCCAGAAGGACTTCGAGCAAACCGGCTTCGGCATGTTGCGCGATTGACCGGGTCGCACCAGGGTTGCGCAAGTCGGCATCAATGAGAAGGGTCTTGCCGCCTTGGGCAAGGATCTGCGCGAGATTGACAGAAACGGTTGATTTGCCCTCGCTAGGCAGCGTGGATACGACACCGACGATCTTGCCCTTCTTCGATACCCGAACGTCTATGGCAATGCGCGCTGCACGCAACGCTTCTGCGAAAGACGACAGCGGATGATCAACGACCTGCCTTGAGATACTACGACGGAAATCGATTTCGGTCTTGGCTACGGTGTTTTTCTTTGCGACCGTAATTGCTTTAACCAGCGGAATTGCTCCGAGGAATTCAAGCCCCAGCACGTCTCTGATCTGCTCACCGGTCCTGAAGAAGCGGTCGCGAAACTCACGGAAGGCGCCGATGCCGGTCCCCATTGCGCCGCCAAGAATGATGGAGAGCGCCAATACAAGTGCCTTTTTCGGGCTGCTTGGCAGGGTAGGGGGGACGGCTTGCGATATCACACGGGCTTCCGTGACAGGGAACGATTGGCCCTGGGTGGCTTCCTGGTAGCGTGTCAGGAATGTCTGATAGAGATTTTTATAGGTCTCCGCCGTTCGCTCGAGTTCGCGCAGCTGAACTTGCGTTTCATTTGCAACGACGCTCACATCGGTCGCCTTCGCGACGCCTTCTGTGATGTTACGCTCCCGCGAGCGCGCCACTTCAAGCTCGCTTTGATAGCTTTCCGCGATACGGCGCAGTTCGCCGAACATCAGACGCTGATATTCGGCCATTTCCTGGCGCAAACGGATAGCCTGAATATGATCGCTTCCGAGGCGCTTAGCGATTTCGGCTTCACGCTTTGATGCGTCGAGATATTTTTCTCGAAGCGTATTGATAACGGAACTGTCCAAGGCATCCGTGACGAGCGCATCACTTTGGCCGGAAGCGATGATTTCCTGGATCCGGTCATAGCGGGCCTGGGCCCGCGCGGTATCGGCGCGCGCCACAATCAGGGCACTGTTCAGTTCCGCGAGTTGTTGGTCTGAAACAAGCTTTCCACCTGCTTGAACAAGGCCGTTTTCGGCACGGAAGCGCTGGACGGCCATGTCGGACGCCAGCGATTGCTGCCGCAATTCTTCGATCCGCTCCTGCAGCCAATTGCCCGCACGGCGGGTGGCGTCATATTTGGCGTTTAGTTTGTCATTGAGATAGGCTTCGGCCACAGCGGATATTACGGACGCGGACAAACGCGGGGATGTCGACGTAAATGACGCCTCAAGGACATAAGATCGCCCCACACGGCTGACGGTCAGTCCGTCCAGGAGGATCCCGAGGGCTGAGCGGCGCGCCTTTTCTTGTGGATCCATCAGCTGCTCAGAGGCACCACTCGATATGCCAACGGTCTGCAAGAGGGTCTGAACCGCCCCACGAACCGGAGCCAAGATGGATTGTCCGGACGCCATGAACTCCGCATTGTCGGCGAGACGCAGCTTATCTACCGCTGCCAGTCCAATAGCTTCAGACATCAGGAGCTCAACCTGGCTGAGCACTGATGCTTCGTCGTCGATCATCCCTCCGAATGAAGAGAGCTGTTGGACAACTCCGCTGTTTCCGCGATCGATCAGAATGCTGGTTGATGCGGTATACCGAGGAACAGCGGTAACGAGATAGGTTACGCCACAAATAATCGCAACAAATACACACAACGCAACAACGCGCCATTGACGGCGCGCTGCTGCAATCAGTTTGTCGAGATCAAGCTGACCGACCTGCACTTCCTCATCGTTCATATTAGTGGATCGGGCAAACGAGGGCAATTGATTCACAGATCAGGTCCTATCAGAAACGCGTGACGCCGATCAGCCGTTTGTAGCCGGGCTGGTAGGCGTTGTCGGCGTCGTTGTTCCACCGGTCGTCGTTCCGCCAGCGGTCGTCGTGCCTGTCGTTGACGTGCCCGTGGTCGTCGTACCAGTGGTCGTTGTCGCTGCCGTCGTCGTGGTGCCTGACGAAGAACTTCCGCCGCCGCTTGCCGTCGCGCCGCCAGCGGCCGACAGCGTGCCGGAGTTGGACGTACCGCTGCCGCTATTGCCGCTGCCTGTCGTTGCACCAGAGCCAGAGCTCGAACCGCCACCTGAAGCGCCGCCACCGCCTGCGCCCGCACCACCGATGTCACCGCCGCCTACGGCACCGCCGATTGCGCCACCTGCACCAGCACCTTGCGTTACCGGAGCAACCGGAGTGACCGCAGCAGTCTGCACCGATCCCGCCTGGGTGGACGCGGCCGCTGCAGCAAGCTGCGTGTTCGAGGCGATCCCCACCTGGATGGCTGCTGCTGCCGCCGGATTGCCAGCCGCTGCGAGCTGCGTTGCAGCAGCAGTTGCTCCCTGGGCCATAGCCGCGATCTGTGCCGGGCTCGCGGCCGCAGCAGCGAGCTGCATCGCGGTCATGGCTTCCGTCATCTTGCCGGCTGCGGCAGCCTCTGTGAGCAGCCTTTGAACCACAGCCTGCATTTCAGCAGCAGGGACCTGCAGCAAAGCCTGGGGGTTGGCGAGAAACGCATCAAGGGTGACCTGCACTGTCGCCGCAGGCTGTGCGGGTGTCGCGTTCACGGGCGCATTGACATCCTGTTGCGCCCAAACAGGTACGGCTACCGAAAACGACGCCCCAGCCAAGAGCATAGCAAGAATACTCGATGTTCTTTTCATGACCACTGCTCCAAAGTGTAAATTTTTCGTAACCATGTCGAATTTCGATGTATTACGCAAGTGATAATCACAACCGACGACATTTTCGCCTGGATGCCATGCTGATATGGTTAAGGGCGCAAAGCGCCCTTACTTAGTCCGCGCGGACGCTTCTGCGTGTATCAGCAATATTGGATACAGACGATGTCGCAGAGTTCAAGATGGTCAGGAACTTCAACAACTCGACGGAGTCAGACGTCGATACGTAAATAATATCCTTGTTTTGCATTGGGAATTTCTGCGCCATGAAGAAGCCGGCCGGATCACGCAGGTTGGCACGGAAGATAACCGGCACGTCCTTGTTCACGAAACCACGCGTGTCCACGCCGATTTTGTGCAGAAACTCCTTGCTGACGGTGCGGTAAACCAGGACAGCTCTTGGTTCTGCCTTGTCGTCCAACAGTCCGCCTGCCTTGGCCAGCGCTTCGCCAAGCGTCAGATCGGAATCTTCGAAATCGTAGCGGCCGCTTTCACCGGTCACGCCGAAGGCAAGGAAGGTTCTGCGATCGCGGTTGACGATCAGCGTGTCACCCGGCTGTGCGAAAATATTCTCAACCGGCCGTCCGGAAACCGTATCATACGGCACCGTCACTGAGCGGCCACGTCTTTGAAGGGTGATTGTCGATTCAGCGCCCGGCGAACTCAAACCGCCCGCCTCGGAGATCAGGTCCAGGATACGCTCACCTGCCGGGCTCAGCTGGATCTTTTTCGGCTCCTTGACATCGCCAAGCACCGAGGCTTCCATGGATCGGCTCTCGTCGATCGAGATCACAACCTGTGGCTCGATCGCGCGGTTGGCAAGACGCGAGGCGATTTCCAATTGCACTTCATCAACGGGGCGATTGGCAGCCCGGATCTTTCCTGCATAGGGAACCGTGAAATTACCCTGGCGGTCAATGGTCTGCTTCGGCAGACTGATATAGTTGCCGGGACGCGAACCGGCATCCGCCGGGATAAACAAGCCGCCGGATTGCGATTCGAAGATTGACACCTGCACGACATCACCGACGCCCAGCACGATCTGCGGGGGACCGCCGCGGCCACCACCAAAGCTGCCGCTCAGGCTCGATGACGTCGTATCGTCGGCATAAGCCAGGACTGACTTGTTGATATCAACGAGCGCGTAATCGATCCCGACCTTGCGATCAACGCTTTCGACCTTGACGGTTGCGTCGCCTTCAACGGCATGCTGATCCGGACCAGACCGCGGCAACGACGTGCAACCCGAAAGCAACGCGATCGTCAATACAGACAACGCGCCCTTAGCTGAAACTTTCATCAACCCCTACCCCTCAAACATGATTCGATCGCTTGGAAACATGCTTTCTGATGTCTTAATACACGGTATATGTGACAATGAAACCGCTAATGCGAAGTTGTATCAAGGGCACCATTTATGATTTAGACGGACCCGTTGCATCAGCGCAACACCAATCATTTTGTTAGTTTGCTTCTATATTTTGTGCGTCCTGTACACGTCGTGAGCACCAAAGCTATTAACAGAGCCCACCAGCTCGAAAAACCCGGTATTTGGATAGAAAAATCAAGCGTTGCATGCACGGCGACGATGAAAGAAGAGGCAATACCGGCCCATACAATCGGGCGGCGAGATCGGCGATTCCGGAGCCCTTCGGCGCAGCTGACGACAAGGATTCCGATGCCAGCACCGATGAATATCCAGAAGACTAGGCCGAAGGCAAGAAATCCATCGAGATAAAAGTTGTGTGCAAGCTCCCAAAAGCCGCCCAAACCGCAGGCCGGATCTCGATAGGCGGGGAAATAGACACCAAAGACGCCAGGTCCGATCCCGGTCCAGAGATTGTCACCAATCGCGCGCCAGACACCTGGCAAAATACAGAAACGACCGTCGTCCAGGCCCTGGATCTCGGCCCGCAGCGCAGCACGGCCGCCATAGAGCCAAAACAACATGAGCACCAGGACCAATCCGCCCAATGCGTAGATGATTTGGCGCCCACGGGTTCGCGTCGTTGACCGGGCGAACCCCATGCCGGGTTTTGCCGGCGCAGGCACAATTATGTTGCCCGCAACATAAATCGCCACACCTACAGCGGTTGAGAAGATCCCGGCTCTCGAGTTCGTCAACAACAAAGCAATGAAGGTGACGATTGCCGCACTGATCATAAGGAGGTTGGCGATCGGTATGCTCCGCTTGGCCGGCCCTCCACTGCGCAACATGTCCGCGAGCGCTTTGATCCGGAATTGACAGAGCTGCGCGACAAGCGTCAACCCATAAAAGGTGGCAGCCGTGTTGCGGTTCACGAATGGCGCGGTCAGACTGCCGATGTAGAAGCGCTTTTCGGCAAACATCAGTACTTTGGGGAAGAACGAAAACTGGATGATGGCGACAGTGGCGAACAACGCTCCGGTGAACGCGAACACCTGCAAGGTTTTATCAATGTCGCGATCGGTTTTGAACAAAAGAAGAGCGCTCAATGCGGTTGCGAACGGAATACCGATAGGAACCAGGGCCTCAATCACATTGGCTGGAGCAGGCGAAAAATGCTTCGTGGCTTCAATACCAACGTCGCGCAAAGCCGACCAGGCCGGGTGGCCTGATATGAAGGCGGGCAATGGCGCTGCAAGCACGAGACTGTAAAGCACAATCGCCCACCATAGGCCCAATAGCCAGTAGACCGATCGCCTGTTGGATTTCTGGATGCCCTCGACGACACCAGCCAACAGTGTAGCAAGCAAAAGCAGCAACAACGCAACTGCGCTTGCCGCGGGGTACACCGCCCCATGAGACAGCAGGGAAACCGTCATCGCCAGTATAAAACAGGCAAGCGCGACGCGTCGCAGCTGGCGCGGCAAAAACGAGCCTGCCTCGCCAGAAAGCGACGACGAACCGGGTACTGGCCGCATTCTCACCCCCCATAATGTAGCTTCACCTCCATAGGAACATCGTCGGCCAATGATCAAGTGCTTAATCAGTATAAAGACGGTTGCCTGCGCGCGTCACCGAACAAAGCTGTCTGATTCCGGGGCGTTTTGCGAAAAAACGAGACATCGATAAAATTCGAATTATCCACTTAAGTCAGCTGAAGCAGCTTCCCCTGTATCAAAAGCCATCAACAGACAACGACCTCGACGGTCGAGGAAACGGGGATAGTCATGATCAAGAAGCTGCTCACTGCAAGCGCCGCATTTGCCATGCTGGTATCGAGCGTAACGCCGTCTTCGGCTTTCGGTCCGGCGGGTCTTGCCTCGCCCTTGAAGGACCATCTCGACCACATTCAGGTGGCACAGCCGGTACTTGCCCCCTTTGGCTTCGTCTCGTACTGCGTTCAAAATCAGGAAGACTGCAAGCCGTCGGCCGGTCCAGAGACCGTCGAATGGAGCTACCGCATGATGCGTGAGTTGCGCCAGGTCAATTACCGGATCAACAAATCAATTGTGCCCGTCAACGACGATGATGGTTCGGATCAGTGGCAGGCCAGTGCCGCAAGCGGTGACTGCGAAGACTACGTTCTGACCAAGCGCAAAGAGCTGATCAACAAGGGCTGGCCGGCCAAGGCGATGCGTATTGCCGTTGCTTACACCCCCGACAATATTGGTCACGCGGTCCTTGTTGTTCGCACCACGAAGGGCGATCTCGTTCTCGACAATCGCACCAACAGCATTGTCAGCTGGCGCGAAACGGATCTGCGCTGGGTGATGCTGCAGTCTGGTGAAAACCCGCTCTTCTGGAACAGCGTGGCTGCCTGAACGAGACCGATCGGTCTTCGGACTATCTCTGGCCAAGGCGGTAGCGAATACGATAAAAGTTCTCGGCATCCGAGACAGATTTTACCTCGCATTGTTTGGTGCCGACCGCAACCGTTGCGATCTCGCTCACTGGAGCGAGCGGCTTGATCGGCGCATCTCTGGTGTAGGTGCGTCCGGCGATCGATCGCCAGTTTACAAACAGGATGCCAATTTCGTTTCCCGATTTGTCTAGAAAGCTTGCCACAAGGCAAACCTGATCCGTGTCCGCAGGGTCCTGGTTCTCCAGCTTGACCCTTGATGTAATCGTGTTTGTTGGCCCATCAGCCGAGAAGGAAAATTCGTATCGTTGTGGGCGCTTCCAGTCCCAGCGGTCGACAACCAGCTTGCAGAAAGATCCTTGATAGGACAGGCACTGATCTGCTGGGCGCACACGCCAGACATAATTCTGCCAGCCATCAGCATTCAATGCCGGGTCATCTTCGCTTGCCAGGAGACCGAGCGCCACAGTGAGTTCTTTGAGACTTGGCATGGTGGCAATTACCTTCAATCCGGTCGAGGGCCGTTAGCTGTGCTGATCATTCTGCGGTGGTCTTGGCGGCCGCAATTCCAGGCGTAACGACGCCGTCGCTTCGTGATGCGGACCTTCGGCTCTTCATTTCAACCATCCACGTCCATAAGGAGATCGTCAGACAAACAATCGCGGGGACGAAGAGGGTGTTCAGGCAATCGCTGATGACATCGATGAGGTTCAAGGGAAGCCCGACGAGCACGTCATCAACGATGTCGAGCGCCTCGTTTAAAAACTGGATCGCGGCGACGGCAAAAAAGGCCAGCCATTTACGCCTGATCAGACCATATGCACTCGCAAATAGCGCAACTCCGAACAGGATATGAAGGATATCCGGCCCCAGGCCCGTGAGATCGAGCACAACCTGCTTTATGCGACCGTACATCGTGCAGCGCCTCTCGTCAGCAGCGGCCTTCGTTTACGATCCCGATTTCGGTAGTCGCACACCAATCCTGGCAAGAAGACCGAAATGGTTGGAGCCATAATTGGTAACGCTCCTGACTGACTGTATCGGCAGCGCTGCCGACGTGTAAATGTGATCAATTGCAATCCCCGCGGGGCCAAGTTCCACAGGCCAGGTGGCTGGTTCGTGTGGCGCTTTTCGAAGACCCGTTGTCTGCAGAAACGAGATCATGTCCGGCGCCACTGTCCCCGAATTGAAATCTCCGCCGAGGACGACTTCCGCCTTCTTCGTCGCCAGCCTGTGCGCGACCTGCTCAAGCTCTTCGGTGTGATAATCATCGAAATACGGCTTGGACAGGTGCACTGCCGCAAACACGACTGCCTTACCCGCGACGTCGGCAGAAAACTCGACGTAGCGGTCCTGGCGCAGATCCGAGAGGCTTGCATAGGTCGGATCCTGAACCGGAAACCGCGACAGTACAACCAGATCGCAAGTGCGTGTCCGGATGCCGCACCCAAGGCGATAGGGAAATATTCCGTCCAGTTCGGCAAGTCTGTCTTTCAGCGCAACGCTTTCGAGCAGATAGACGACATCGGCACCTGAGCGTCTGATTTCGTCAATGATCTCCTCGGCGCCGGCGGCGTTGCTGGCGAGGACGTTGAAGGAGAGAAGTGTGATCGTTTCCCTCGCCTGACCGTTGGTATCGGTCGGATGGGCGACACTTTTTTCTGTGACGAGCACGTGGACCAGAAGCACAAGACCGATTGAAAGCTGGAAGATAGGCACCAGTCCTCGTTCAAGCCAGACGGCGACTAGACTGCCGGCAATAATCAAAACGGCGATGTGAAACTGAAAACTATAGAAAAACGATAAAATCCACGGCGTCGCAATAAATCGGAAACCAGCGACGGCGATCAAAACCGTCAAAAGCGAGCGAAGTGCACAAGAAACAGTTGCTTGCATGGTGCCACAGTGAACAATTCCGCATTGAGGTAGCATCCACATGATTGTTTTGCAATGCAGCATTTTTCGGTTTGGGCAATTGTTCGAGGGGGTAGCTTGCGACGATGGTGAGCCTACGATGATGAGGCGGTCGCATCGTTACGAATTCTTCGACGCCAAGGTGCTTCATGACAACCGCAGTCGTTGGCAACGCTTCTGACTAGGAGATCAGCGGGCAGACTGTCACACAACCAAGCAACACAAACAGGAGCGCGCCGCCCCTACACTGAGAACCTGCGCGCCACCATCAACCATCGTCGAAGGTGTTGTTGATATGCCGGGCTTGTTTTTTCAACTGGGGCAGGTCGATCTGCAACCGATATTTGCCGTTGGTGCGCGCCACCGTCTTGAAGGCGGCTGGGTCGTGGGGTGGTTTGTCGGTCGCCATACCGATCAAGTTGATCCGGCGCTTGTCTGATATCTCAGGAGAAACCGACAGATTGAACAGGCCAAATGTTTCCTGATGTCGAGCACCCCATTGAGATTGGGCCACCATCTCATCGAGGTGGGAAAGCACATCCTCACCAAGCCCCCCGAAAACCCTGAGATATTCGATGCCTTTACGGTAGGATGATCCGTTGGGTTCAGCTTCGCCGCTAAACTTGATCCTGAAAAATCGGACGTACCCGCTTTTGTCAGTCCGGATCTGCAGGAAGATCGTTGTGCCGGGATCTTTCTCGTCAAACAGCAGTACGCTGCATTGACCGCCTTGCTCAGTCTTTCGAAGCTCAGGTTGCTCTTGTCCGGGATAGGCCAAACGATTGCAGCGTGTGGCAGTATCGGCACCTGACACCATAACAGATCTAGGGATGGGACGCTGGAGGATAATCCTTGCAAGTGGGTTACCTCCAACATTCGCGGTGTGATCCGGAGCATGCGGGTCTCTGGCAGCTGTCGTGCTGCTTGCCTGCGGTTTCCCCAAGAGTCGTCGCACGACTTCGGCATTTTTTGCAACCAAAACCGGGACCATGATCAGGCTTATCGCGACCACCAACCAAAGAGACACATACAATGCTCGTCTCGCGCCGTGCGGCGCCTGAGGCATCTTTTCGATTGTTTTACCCGTAGCCACCATCGCGGTACATAAAATCGTTTGCTTTATTGGATTGGCGGAAGAAGCGACCAGCACAATGCTGAAGCGGCATTGTTCGAAACTTGATTGGTTGATGACGAGGGTAACAGAAAAAGCCGAGCCGAGGCGATAGGGACATGCACGCCGTATTGAAAGAGGGATGGTGAGGCTCGACCGCGGGAGGGCAACGCGCATAAGGGCAGCATCTGTCAAATCCTGCCGCGCGCTTGCTTGGCGGGAGTGCGCCGGCGAGGACGAACCCGTCGCTGACGAAGCGCGACAGGCGTGAACGGTCCAGTCCGAGACAAGTGTCATCAACCACAGGCACAAAAAAAGACTAGGACTGGTGCGTTTGACCGATCATCAAGGCCTAGCTGAGTTTTCCCACATAATGATTATGGCCCAACAAGCGGGTTTAAAGAAGAACTATAACCCGTTGAGACGAAAAGAGCTCTGCGCTGTTTGATTGACCAATCCGGTGCCCGCCACACCTGGCACGTGGTGAATAGAGTATCCGTGCATTTTGGTCTATGTGACCGACCAAGCGCAGACCGAATGATGCTTGGCGCACAAAATTCTTATTGTCAGGGACGGGGGTTGGCAAGTCCGACTAGTCGTACCGCCCAATCTTGAGGCGCTTTTGTGGTACGTCGTCAGTGGGAGCGGGCGGCTTGGGGAGTCGATCTGGATCCATCAGACGCCACTCACGTTCCAGCCGTTCGAATATATGCTGCGGAATCTGTTCTGCCATCGTTTTCCCCAAACCTGCGAAGGTATGCGTACTTGGCATTCATTTGATTTTCACGCAATAGTTACACATGCGTAACCTTAGCGAGCATGGTTAATGCACGCGCGGCCTCCAGATACCCGTCTTCACACCAAGACTGTTCCTACGTTGCCGCCGCCTGAAGGTGACGGACACGACTTCACTATTTCGGCGAACAGCAGCAGTCGTCCTCCTGCTTTCGAGACACCAGGTTTGCCGACGAACCAGTCGGAGAGACAGCTTCGACCAGCGGCGGCGATGGTCCGACACTGCGTGCGACGTCAAAAGCATCATCAACGTCATCCATCAGGCTGCAGCGGTTCTGACAAACTGTCTTCAAGTCATTGTTCGGTCAGGTGGCCGTCGTCACGTCCTATTGTTCATCTGCCGCGGCCATCGCCCCTCGGTCAGGCTGACCGAGAACCGCACGCTGGTCACTGCGCGACAACCAATCACGACACGGTCGAGCAGATGTACTTCAGTTCAAGATATTCTTCGATGCCATAACGCGAGCCCTCTCGTCCAAGACCGGACTGCTTCACCCCTCCGAAAGGAGCAACCTCGTTCGAAATAAGTCCGGTGTTATGGCCCACCATACCGTACTCCAATGCTTCGGCGACCCGCCAGGTGCGGCGAGCGTTTTCCGTGTAAAAATAGGCGGCCAATCCGAATTCGGTGTCGTTTGCCATTGTGATGGCCTCTTGCTCGGTTTCGAAACGAAAAAGAGGCGCGACAGGGCCAAAGGTTTCCTCGCGAGCCAGCAACATGTCCCGATTTGCATTGATGAGAACTGTCGGCTCGAAAAACGCACCACCGAGAGCGTGGCGTTGTCCGCCAACGATGACTTTGCCACCTTTGGATACAGCGTCAGCCAAATGGGCCTCGACCTTGGCGACCGCATCCATATCGATCAACGGTCCGATCAAGATCCCTTCATCATACCCACGCCCAACGTGGAGCTGGCGCACGCGGTCGGCGAGTTTTCGGGCGAAGGTCATGTAGACGCCCGACTGGACATAAAGACGGTTGGAGCAGACGCATGTTTGACCGGCGTTGCGGTACTTTGAGGCAATTGCACCCTCGACTGCGGCGTCCAGATCCGCGTCATCAAATACGATGAAAGGGGCGTTTCCGCCCAGCTCCAGCGAGAGCTTCTTGATGGTTGGTGCCGACTGAGACATCAAAATGCGACCGACCTGCGTGGACCCGGTGAAAGATAGTTTGCGAATGACCTCGCTTGAGGTGAGGATCCCACCGATCTGCCTTGCATCGCCGGTTACAATCTGGAGAACGCCAGCGGGAACACCCGCCTGATCTGCCAGATATCCAAGCGCCAGGGCTGTAAGTGGCGTTTGCTCAGCGGGCTTGACAATCATCGGGCAACCGGCAGCAAGCGCTGGGGCCACCTTTCGCGTGATCATCGCGGCTGGGAAATTCCATGGGGTGATCGCTGCGCACACTCCAATCGGCTGCTTGAGAACGATCAGACGTTTGTCAGCGGTTGGAGCAGGGATGGTATCTCCGTAAATCCGTTTTCCCTCTTCTGCGAACCATTCCAGAAATGACGCTGCATACACGACTTCAGCGCGGGCTTCCGCCAAGGGTTTTCCCTGTTCGGCCGTGATGATTGCAGCGAGATCGTCAGCATTGACGAGCACAAGATCAAACCAACGACGCAAGATCTGAGAGCGCTCCTTCGCCGCCAATCTGCTCCACGCTTCAAACGCCCGCCTCGCGGCGGCAACGGCAACTTCGATCTCTTGAGGGTCGAGGCAGGAGACGGATGTCAAACCCGTCGCGTCAGCCGGATCCGTGACCATCATCGTGCGACCGCTTGATGCGCCCACCCATTCACCGTCGATGAGACATAGGTTGCGTAATAAATTCCTGTTTTTGAGCCGTAGCATCTTGCCTCCATACCGAAAGTTCAATATATTGAACATCATTTATTATATTGAACTAGATGTTATGCTCGACGGCTTGTCAAGGGAAGACGATGGATAAGGATGCTGAGAAGATTGCGAGCGGCGGCACCGCCGTGCCTGCCTTGCGTCGCGCCGTCGAGATTCTCAATCTCCTGGCGACGAGTGACGAACGCTTCTCGTCCGCGGAGATTTCCCGGCGTCTGTCGCTTCCAAAGAGTACTGCTCATGGACTGCTGTCGGCCATGATTGAGCTGAACCTTATCCGCCGCAGCGCAGATGGAACGATGCGCATCGGACCACAGTCTGTGCGCTGGGCTGGACGCTTCCTCTCGCAGATGGACGTCAGGACGGCTTTCAACGACTATCTTGACACCAATCGGCAATGGTCGGCCTACACGGTAACGCTGACGCTGCGCGAAGGGCCCGATGTCATCTACATTGCGTGTCGCAACTCAGAACGACCTCTGGGTCATACCTTTTCGATTGGGACACGCCTTCCAGCGGCGTTTACGGCGACGGGAAAGGTGCTGCTCTCGGAGTTACCTGAAGACGACCTCGATAACCTGTTTTCCGCCGGCCTGCCGACCCGCCTGACGTCGAACAGCGTGCAGACGCTCGAGCAGCTGAAGGGCGAACTTGCGCTTGTGCGCAGCCGCGGCTTTTCCGTCGATGACGGCCAGATACGCGCCGGCATGGTATGTGTAGGGGCGCCTGTTCGCGATCATGATGGAGACATTACCGCAGGTATCGCCGTCAGCTTCCTGCGCAGTGACTTGAAATCACAAGGTATTGCCGCAATTGGGGAACAGTTGACAACTGCAGGTCACGCGATATCGCGCCGTCTCGGCGCCACCTGAAACGACGAATGGTGTCCGACAAAGACAGGCGGCCGGCTACCGGGCCGAATATTCCCGGCAGACTATACTGAACTCGATCCAAGACGATACTCGACTTCTGCAAAGCGCGCCCTAGATGCTGCTGCGCTAATTCGGAAATATTCGTTAACTGGGAGATGCATATGAGCAAACTGTCATTCTGCGCGATGTCGATGGCCATTCTATGTGGCCAGACAGCGCCCTCTCATGCCGCAGACATGATCGAAGGCTATCAGGCGGCCCCGAAGCATCACCATTACACCGTTTCGGCTTCGCCAAGCGACTGCGGCATTCTGCGTGTCGAATACAGGCATCCCTACGAACCCCATACCGATTATGTGCAGGTCTGCACTCATCCCAAGCAGACGACAATTTTGAGTCGGAACGTCGACTACTGAACCGGCGTGATCGGTGAGAAGACTGGGGTTGCAATTTCCTTGGGGTGACCCAATGCCGATGATCTGAACATCACACTCGTGATCGATTATGTTTCGGGATCCGAAACGTTTCCCGGTCCCAAGCCAATGTGACCGGATCGATCGGGGCAGCTCGGCCATGAGATCGAGCATGGGTCAAGGCTTTACACGAGTGGCGGGCCGCACATTCTCCACCAGGAGAATGATTATGGCCAGCACATCACACGCCTACACACCCACCGAGGCGGCGGCTGTCAGCGAGATCACTGTGGAGTCGGTGCACAGTGCGACCGACAAGCGCATCATCGAGACTCATCTCGTTGGCAGCAGGGGTCGTTCACTCACCGATGAGGATCTGCTTCGGTTGAAGCTCTGGTACGGCGTCGGATCGATCTTGTCTGCCGAGCGGCGCAAACGCCTATTCGATACGATCGAACAGAACCCCGATGCCGAAACCGTGAGGGCAGACGACTATCTCATTATCGACGTTGCGTGGGCACGAGAACAACTGGCCGCACGGGCCGAGGCTCTTCGAGAAGCCGAACGTATGATTGAAAACGTGAAAGGCGTCGTGGGCGGCGAGCCGGTTTTCAAGCGAACCCGTGTTCCCGTGCGAACGATTGCCGCGATGAAGACTCAAGGCGCAAGTACAGCGGAAATCGTCAAGGGCTATCCTTCGCTCACCGAGCGCATGGTGGACCTTGCCGAGATCTGGGTTGCCGCCCATCCCGCCAGAGGACGTCCGAAGAAGCTGTCGGAGCAGGGCCTGAAGGTGAAATCCGTGAAACACCTAAGCCTTCGCAACGAGAACGCCTCCAAACCGTCTGGCTCGACCTCGTGAGGTTTCTTATCGATGAATGCCTTCACACGTCTCTCGTGGCCGTGGCTCAAGAGCACGGCCACGATTGTTTCCATGTGAACTGGCTGGGACTGAGCGGCGAAACCGACTGGGATCTGATGCCTCGGATCATCGAGGAGGATTTCACCTTCGTGACGAACAATGCCCGCGACTTCCGGAAGCTCTACGCCAAGGAAGAGCTGCATGCGGATCTGGTGATTATCGTCCCGCAGGTGCTGCCTGTGCTGCAACGAGACTTGTTTGCCCTCATACTGCAGGATTTGGCGGACACGCAAGATATGGTCAACGACGTCATCGAAGTGACCCTCGATGGCGAAGACGCTGTTCTCACGCGCTATTCGCTTCCGGAGGCATAGCGCCTTCCCAAGGGGATCAATTTCCGCCAATCCTCGACAGATCGATCCGCATCTCGGCCGATCCAACGCTTTCGCTTTTCTCGACGCTTTCAGCGTCTGTATCCGCAGGCAGTATGTCCACGCCGGCCTTGTCCTGGTCTGCCGGCAACACCTTGTCGATCATGACGCTTTTTCCGGGATCGTCCGCCTGGAAAACATTCACGCCCTCGAACTCACCGGTCTTCCAGGCATAGACCGCATCCTCGAACATCTGCGGGAAGACATCGTCGCTCTTCGGATTGCCGTACCACTTGGCGACAATTCGAAGGACCTTGGCAAACATGGTCGTCCCCTTGCGGAGGTTTTCGCAAGGATCGACGAGGTCAGGTTTCAGTTCGGACGCGTCCTTGACGCCGACACCCGCCGGGAACTGCGTCAGGCCGACGCGGACCACTGCCTCGCCGACATGCTGCCGGACGATCGCCATCGCCTCGTCCGGCGTCATCGCTTTCGGGACGAGGATCAACCGGCCACCTGATTTGACGGTGACGGCCAGTCGATCATTCGCGCCCGCGGCGGTGACGAACTGCTCCACGATCGCCGGCTTCAATGAGGGGTCGGCGCATTGTTGGATTAGGGCAGCGTCGAGCATAGCAGGCTCCTTGGCATTCAGGTGTTGAAGGAAATCAGGAGGGGTTTGGCGAACAAACGCGCCCAGGCTTCCGCACTGGCGCGTTGGATGGCGACGATGGATGTACCCTTGGTCCACCAGCCGTTACCGACGGCGACAATGACGTCCGGCCTCCGCAGCATGGATTGGAGAACGGGCCAGACGATCAGCTGCTCGTAGCAGATCAGCGGTGCGATCCGACCGTCGGCGACGGTCGCGACCGGGTTTTCGAAGAAGTGCGCCCTTGCGCCGCCGCTTGCCCCAAGTAAGGAGCGCCACGGCTGCCACATGGAACCTGGGACCGGCATCCGCTCGCGATAGAGGATTTGGGCGGCGGCGGCCGAGATGGCGACCAGCACATTGTCGTATCCGCCTGCATCGACGACCGCAGCGCCGGCGATGACGGTGGTTTTGGTTCCCTGCAGGGATCGTATCCAGAGCCGTTCGACCGTCGGCGTCCAGAAGCCTAGCGCGCTCTCGGGGAGAACAATGGTCAGGGCGCCGCCGGATGCTCGATCCTTCACCGTGGCAATCAGATCACGGTGGCGCTCAATGCTGGGGTCGCGCCCCAGCGAAGCGCCCATTTCGAGGTCGATCCCCTGCCAGGAATCCGGTCGTTTCGGTTCGTCCCAGGTTGCGGCGGACCAGATCCAAAAGCCTGCCAGGACAATCGCGACAGCCGGCCGCATGAGGGTTACGAGGCCCACGAGGCCGGCTGTCGTGGCAAGCAATCCCCACCATCCCCATCCCGGAAACAGCACGCCCGCGGCCGTGATCGGATGTGCCCAACCGGTGATACCGAATGGCGGAATGGCCATGAGCAGGACCACCGCGAAATAGCGAAACGGCCGCGTCGGTTCGCATCGTGTCCAGAGCATCGCGTGAACGCCGACAAACCCGAAGGATGCGCTGAGCCAGAGCAGCAACCCCGGCCACAGATCCGACGAATAGAAAGTTGCAACGCCCTGCGGCAGACCGCGTGACGCAGCGAGGAAGTAACCGGCCGAAACAAACACCGCCGTCAGTCTCGATCGCGCAAGCGCCCAGAGGATCGGAAACGAGAAGGCGGTCGGAAGAAGAAGGACGTGGCCACTCCACGCGACCGTTCCGGCGATGATGGAAGCTGCAATCAACAATGCCGGTCGAAGGTATTCACGGCGCATAGGTTAGCACCGGTTGCGCCAGGCCGAGAATGCCGGATACGGGGAGGGGACCGAAATAGCGGGAGTCATAGGAGCCCCTGAATGATGAATGGAGGAAGACGCTGTCTGCCGGCACGACACCGCCTGAATAGGGCGCCATCGGCCGCCCCCTGCCGTCCCGCTCGACCAAATCGGAAAACGGGAGCGGGCGCCCATCGATCGTCACGCCGGCGCCGACTTCGACATGCTGCCCGGCAACGGCGACAACCGTCTTGATGAGCGGCGCGACCCCACTCGGACAGATGCCGGCCCGGAGATAGCCACGCTCTCGCGCCTCTCGCATGACAGGTGTGAGCGGCGGACAAATGAAGACGAGATCGCCGACCGATACCGGCCGATCGAGCGCAAAGATGCGCCAGAGGCCGAGGGGTTCGCTTGGCGTCAGGTTGATACGAGAGCCGCCGATAATGGCCGCAGCAACGCCGCCCCCAAAGACGGATGCCGCCACCAGCAAGAGCGCGACGGCATTCGATCGTTGCGCACCCTTCAACCAACGTACAGAGACTTGCCCCGTCATTTGAGAGAGAGCCCCTGGCTCTTCGTCTGACGCAGAGTTTGCGCCTGTTTCAACGCCTCGGTCGTCCGCTCATGCGCAGCCAGCTGCTGCACCGTCCGCATCGCATTCCACGCCGATTGCACCTCGGCCTTCTGTGCGGCCGTCATCCCTGCGGTGACAGTGCTGAACGTCTGTCCATTGGCGTCCTTGGCGGCCAAAGGCAGGAAGGTGCGCTCGCCGAAACGCTGCGCTACGGCTCGCGCAAATCCCTCCAGTTCCACCTTCACCATCTTGTCGGCAAGCGCATATTCGAGACCGGCTGGCAGGTCGTGGCGGTCGATCGCATCACGCACTCGTTCGAAAACCTGTTTTGCGTTGACCGAGAGCGCCGGAATATCGATCGACACCTTCAGACGGACGGCACGTTCCTCGACCTCACATTTGCGTTCCGCTTCTGCCCGCTGGCGCAAATAGCGCTCGAGATTGCGCGCGAGTGCCAGCGCATTGATCTCAGCCTTCTCGCGCTCCTGCTTGTCGGCGCGGCTCGCGAACATCCCAGTCTTGCCCTTCAGCCCACCGAAGTGTTCAGGGTTCGATCCGATCGTTGCCAGCGTGGATGTCGCGACAGTCTCGTCCTTCAGCATTGCTTCGACGTTGATTGCCTTGAAGGCGCTTTCCGGCTGAGCGTAGACGAAGTAGAAACGTGTCGAGACCTCCTCCCACTGCTTCTTCAATCCTGGATCGGCGGCGAGTTTGTCCTCGACCGCTTGCTCGAACGATTTGGTGAAAGTCGTGACGCCCGAGACCATGGACTTTGCCTCCTTGGTGGTGTTTTGGGTTGGAGAATGGCTGGCGCCACGGACGAGACCGAGCTTGCCGGCAATGGCGGCAAGGCGCGCACCAAGATTGGCAAGCTTGGCCTTCTGTCTGACGGTCCATTCCAGCCGGTCACCAAGCAGCGTGCGGGTGACGCTGACGATGTTGAGACCGCGCGCTTCGGCAAAACGAAGTGCCTGGCGGTAGAAGACGCCCTTCTCATAATCGAGCGTCGATTCCTTCGCATTGCGTCGCGACAGGATCTGGATCAGCCCACCGTTCTTGGCGAAGGATCCGCGGCCATAGTAAACGGCCAGCTCCTCGCGATGACGCGTCATGGCGACGTAGGTCAGATGTCGATCCAGGGACAGTGATGCGAGGACCTTCACCCGATCGACGGTCGCGCCTTGGGCTTTGTGAATCGTGGTCGCATAGCCGTAGTCGAGGGTGTTGTAAAAGCGTTGCTCGACCAGCACCTGGCGGGCATGCTCGCCATCGCCGACCTGCGCGGTGATGCGTCCCGCTCCCGTCTCGACGACCTTGGCCAGCATGCCGTTCTTGACGCCGAGCGACCCTTCGTTCTTGAGGAATACGATCTGGTCGCCAACAGCGAAGTTGCGATCGCCATCCGCCGTCATGAACATGGTTCCTTTGTCGAGAACCCCGCGTTCGATCAGCTTGATGCGCGCCATCTGGTTCAGCATGTGAACGTCACGACGCAAATGGGCAAGGATCAGCGACGTCTTCGTCGGATCGTAATCGCGGTCCCAAGCGGCGATGAGATTGTCGACGGCGTCGGCCTTCAAATCCCAGCCGATCACCTTGCCATTGGCACGGTAGGCGTCGACCGCCTTGCCGACCTTGCCGCGCGCCAGATCAAGCGAGGCATCGCGCATCCATTGCTCGCGCTGGCGATAGATGGTTTCGAGTTCCGCATAGCCGATGCGGTCTGCAATCGCGCGGAAGGCGGCGCCGGCTTCGATCGGTTGAAGCTGTTCGGGATCGCCGATGATAACGAGCTTGGCGCCGGCCTTCGTCACCGCTTCGACGAACAGTGCCATCTGCCGCGACGACACCATGCCGGCTTCGTCCAGGACAAACACCGTCTTGCTATCGAGCTGATCGCGGCCTTGGTTCCAACGGAGTTCCCAGGACGAGAGCGTCCGAGAGACGATCCCGGCTTCCTTCTCCAGGCCCTCAGCCGCCTTGCCGGCAAGTGCGCCACCGACAACACGATAGCCAGCCGCTTCCCAGGCTTCGCGCGCGGCCTTCATCATCGTCGTCTTACCGGCACCGGCGCGGCCGACAACGGCAGCGATCCGCTCGGCTCCCACTACATGCTCGATCGCGGTTCTCTGCTCCTCAGAAAGCCGGTCGTGGCGCTTGAACGTTGCGGCGAGTGCCGCGTCCCGCACGCCGTGCGACGAACGCTGAGACAGCCAGATGGCGCGATTGGCCATCTCGGCTTCGAGGCGGATCATGTCGCGGGTCGTGTATTTGGCGGGTAACCTAACCGCGGTGGCAAATTCGATCCGCTCGCGCTCGAGGCGGAACGTGTCGGGGTGCAGAATGATCCGGACCATGAGTCTTTGGAACAGATCCGCGTCATCGATGTAGCGGTACAGGATCTCGGCGACATCACGTTCGTCGAAGACGCTCTTCTCACGCGTGATCAGGTCGAGCACCAGCTTCGGATTACGGTCGATTCGTCTCGCGTTCTCGGCCCTGCGAGCGTCCTGAAGTTCGAGGCGCTCGAGCTCCAACGGCTTGGAGGCGCGATCGGCTTTGCGCTCGATTGCCCTCGTGCCAACGCCGAGATGGATGGTCGGCTCAAGATCGATCCCTTGCCTCTCGAAGGAGCGACCATCGACGCGAATGTCGAGACCGGCCAGCGCCAGATGCCCGTTCTGGCACGCAAACCATCCGTCACGAAACGCGTTGAAATCGTCGATGCTTCCGGCCCAGAGCTCATACACTTTTCTGCCGGCGTCGTTGCGGATCGGGTTGCCGTCCGGTCCAAGCACCGCGACCTTCTTGGCGCCGAAGCCGTCCTCGGTCAGCGGGCGCAAGGTCGTCATCAGATGAACGTGGGGATTGCCGGGTGCGTCGTGATAGACCCAGTCCGCTACCATGCCCTTCGACCTGACGTGCTGCTCGATGAAGTCGCGGACGAGCGCAATATTCTGCTCCGCGCTCAGCTCGATCGGCAATGCAATGGTGACGTCTTTTGCAAGTTGCGCATCGGAGCGCTTCTCGAAATCTTCGACCTTGTTCCAGAAGGCTTCGGAGGCGCCGGAGACCGACCGATCCGCGATCATCGAGCGCAGCCATTCCGGCGCATCGGCGGGGATGACGAACTCTTCATGGAGCAATCCCTGCTTGCGGGTGTAGTCGATGGTCCGTGCCTCACGCTCGAACTCCATCTTCGCGCAATGCCGGTAGGCCGCCGACAGGACGGCGCTGCGGCCAGAGCCGCGGGCGACAACGCTGACGGAGAAATGAGGGACGGCCACGGCGGAATTCTTTCCCGGTTGCGAACGAAATCAATTAGTTCGTCAGAAGCGGCAGGCAGGCCAGGGGCCTCAAGCAAGGGCGTCGCGCCAGCGACGTATAATTGCGCCCTTCGGATCCGCTCCTTCGGAACGGCAGGGATCATTCACCAAAGCTCGCGCTTTGGCGATTGTAGGATTCACAGTAGTGCGTTCCGCACTCACCTCCCTGAAACTGGGTTCGAAAGACAAGCTTCTCACCCAAGGGAGACAAACGGAATGAAGAAACCATCCTCCAAGATCCGCGACGAAATCGCCAAACTCCAGGAACAGCTCAAGGCAGCAGAAACCCGTGAGGCCGAGCGCATCGGCCGTATCGCTCTCAAGGCAGGTCTCGGCGAGATTGAAGTCGACGAGGCCGAGTTGCAGGCGGCCTTCGAGGACCTGGCGAAACGGTTTCGCGGAGGAAAGGCGACTACGACCGGAGGGAAGAAGGGATGTAACGCCGGCGAAAGCAGCGCACCGTCCGCGCAGAACGCGGCTGGCGCGGCTGCGATCGGGACTGCTGAGGCTTGAGCGGATGGCGCGCACGACCACAGCCGACGCCCGCAAAAAGGACACGCGGGAAAAGATCGAACTCGGCGGTCTGATCGTCAAAGCGGGTCTTCGCTACGAGAAGCGGGCGCTTTTGCTGGGCGCCCTCATCGATGTGAGCCGGCGCCTGAAAAGCGAAGACCAGGAAAGATCGCGGCTGCTTGCGATCGGCGTGGAGGCCTTCGGGAAAAGCGATGAATAGGATCATGCTCTTCATCGCACCCGTCGTATTGATGATCCTGGCCGCCGTCGCTATTACGGGGGTCGAACACTGGCTGTCTGCCTTTGGGAAGACGGAAGCAGCACGACAGGCGCTCGGCCGAACCGGCATCGCTGCGCCGTATCTCACCGCGGCGCTCATCGGCATCGTCTTCCTGTTCGCTAGCGCCGGCGCGATCAGGGTCAAGACCGCAGGGTGGGGCGTCGTCGCCGGCGGCGTGGCGACGATCCTGATTGCCGCGTTTCGCGAAACGATCCGGTTGTGGGCACTCACGGACCAGGTGCCAATGGGCAAGTCCATTATCGCCTATGTCGATCCCGCCACGTTGATCGGAGCAGCGGCCGCGGCAATGGCGACCTGCTTTGCGCAACGCGTTGCGCTTGTCGGCAACGCGGCGTTCGCCAGTGCCGAGCCAAGGCGTATTCGTGGCAAGCGAGCGCTGCACGGCGAGGCGGATTGGATGAAGCTTGCCGATGCCGAAAAGCTGTTTTCGGACGCCGGCGGTATCGTGCTCGGCGAACAATACCGTGTCGATAGGGACAGCGTCGCGGAGCGCTCGTTTCGAGCCGACAATCCCGAAACATGGGGCGCCGGCGGCAAGTCGCCGTTGCTCTGCTTCGACGGCTCGTTCGGTTCGTCGCACGGTATCGTGTTCGCCGGTTCCGGCGGTTTCAAGACGACGTCGGTGACAATCCCGACCGCTTTGAAATGGGGCGGCTCGCTGATCGTTCTCGATCCGTCGAACGAGGTGGCGCCGATGGTCACTGCCCATCGTACCGGCGCGGACCGCGACGTCTTCGTGGTCGATCCCAAAAAGCCGGAGACTGGCTTCAACGCGCTGGACTGGATCGGGCTATTCGGCGGCACCAAGGAGGAGGATATCGCATCCGTTGCGTCCTGGATCATGAGTGACAGCGGCGGGACACGTGGCGTCCGCGACGACTTCTTCCGCGCCTCGGCATTGCAATTGCTCACCGCGATGATCGCGGACGTTTGCCTGTCCGGTCATACGGAGAAGGAGAGCCAGACGCTTCGCCAGGTGCGCGCCAATCTCTCCGAGCCGGAACCGCAATTGCGTCAACGCCTGCAGGAGATCTACGACAATTCGGGCTCGGATTTCGTGAAGGAAAATGTCGCGGCTTTCGTGAACATGACCCCGGAGACCTTCTCCGGCGTCTATGCCAATGCGATCAAGGAGACCCACTGGCTTTCCTACCCGAACTATGCCGCGCTGGTATCGGGGAAGACGTTTTCGACGGGGGATCTTGCCGAGGGAAACACCGACGTCTTCATCAACATCGATCTCAAGACCCTGGAGACGCATGCGGGCCTCGCACGCGTCATCATCGGCTCGTTCCTCAATGCGATTTATAACCGCGATGGTTCGATGAAGGGCAGAGCACTGTTCCTCCTCGATGAGGTTGCCCGCCTTGGCTACATGCGGATCCTGGAGACCGCGCGCGACGCCGGCCGGAAGTATGGCATCACGCTTCTCATGATCTACCAGTCAATCGGCCAGATGCGGGAAACCTACGGCGGCCGCGATGCCGCGAGCAAGTGGTTCGAGAGCGCTAGCTGGATCAGTTTCGCGGCGATCAACGATACGGAAACCGCGGACTACATCTCGCGTCGCTGCGGCATGACGACGGTCGAGATCGACCAGGTCAGCCGAAGTTCGCAGATGAAAGGATCGTCGCGGACGCGGTCGAAGCAGTTGGCTGCACGACCGTTGATCCAGCCGCACGAAGTTCTTCGCATGCGCGCTGACGAACAGATCGTCTTCACGGCGGGGAATGCGCCGCTTCGATGCGGCCGCGCAATCTGGTTTCGGCGCGACGACATGAAAGCTTGTGTTGGCACGAACAGGTTTCACAAGCTTGGAAGCCCACCCGAAGCCTCTTTGATCGAGCCGGCGCGCAGCATAGCGAGCAAGGTCGATCCAGAACAATGAGGAGTGTCCCAGAAATTAGCATGAGCGCCGCACTAAAGGGCGGGATTTCGGGAATTCTCGTCGTGCGAGGAGCGGGAAATAGCGCAGCCGCAGGAGCCTCAACAAAGTGGCCCGAAGGGGAGGCGGGATCGACTGTGCCCCGCTCCCGCACACCGTCTGAGAGCACGCTTGCTCATAAACGCGGATGAAACCGAAGCCGAGATAGGTTGGGGCAAACAGGAGTGGACCGAGGTGACGAAATCGAATGTGGTTCTGTTCACAAAGCCGCGGAAGTCCGGCAGCAGGAACGATCGACATCGCTGGCAGGGAAAGTCACCCCGATCGGGACCGAGCCGCCCGCGCATACCCCTGATCGCGATCCTCTGCGCCATGATCATTGCTGCGGGAGGCTGGCTTGCGTTCGGGGGCGCTGATAGCCTTTCTGGACTCCTGGCTGCGGCCAGGACACCGACAGCGGATTCATCGTCAGCGGCATTTTCATTCTGCGGTGCAGATCGTCCTGTGAACTGCATCGTCGACGGCGATACATTCTGGTTCGAGGGACGGAAAATCCGCATCGCGGATATCGACACGCCGGAGCTCAGCCCGCCACGCTGCGAGGCGGAAAGGATCAAGGGCGAGGCCGCGAAGGCACGCCTGCTGGCGTTGCTGAATGCCGGCACCTTTTCGCTTTCGGCCGGATTGCGCGACGAAGACAAGTATGGCCGCAAGCTCCGTACCGTAACCCGGGCAGGGCACTCGCTCGGAGACACTCTCGTCAACGAGGGCCTCGCCCGGCGCTGGGACGGCGCTCGACATGGATGGTGCGGCTGAGAGCCGCGAGAGGATCGTCACCCATGGGGCGGAGACCGTGTGAGGGCTCTGTGAGCACCGCGAATAGAGCCTTGCACCGAAGGCGTCGCGCCCAAGCCTGTCATAACATTTCCGATATCATCACCGATTTGAATCGATCCACCCCGACCGATTCATAAGTGTCGTTGGACGCAATTCCCGCGATCGGCGATTCTGATCTCATGATCGCGCAACCCTACCATCTTTATGTCGAACGCACGGACGTGGCGAAGAACATGGCACGCTATTACGCCATGTCGATCGAACCGAGTCTCTTTGGCGATGTTTGCCTGGTCAGGAGGTGGGGGCGCATCGGAGCGAATGGTCGAATGGTAGCCCACCATTTTGGGCGGGAGGAGGAAGCTGTCGAACTGTTTCTCGATCTGCTGCGTCAGAAGCGCAAACGCGGTTACCGGCCGCGCGCCTCTGTGGCAAGTTGGGAAAGGCCCGTCGAAGCGGGCCAAGAGGGCGCTTCATCGACGCCGGTCCCAGTCGGTCTCGATGGACACTTCGATCTCGACGAAGAAGGGGATCTTGATCACGAGCTTCGAGGCGAGCTTACCCTTGCGGAAGAAGTGGCTGATTACCTTGCAGAGAGTACGGAACCGACGGCCGGTGGCGGCGAGGAATTGAGCGAGCTGTTGCATGTTGTTACTCCTTTTGAATTGCGGTCATCGCGGGGATCGTCGGCAGACCAGAAAGGAGGGACACCCCGGGCCGAAACGAATGTGGAGGACTTGCCGGCGACTGAATTTTGATCCGCGAGGAGCAGCAGTGCTGTGGAGAAAGTTCTGCCGGCGGCGTCGTGACGAACGGGCTGCAACACCCCCGATGAGAGATGACAGCTGGATCGAAAGGAAGATCGCGATGCCTCCTCGACATCCCTATTGAGAGACGGCTCTCGCCGCCCCTCGGATGAAACTGCACCGCAAGATTGATTATGATCCTGCGCGAGCGTCGTAGCTGATACGGGACGCATTTACCGGGATGCCGGTTTCCCGCGTGATCGGCGCAAGTGAGCCGAGTTCGTCGTCAGTGAGCGCGATCAGCTCCGGATAGCCGATATCAATGCCGGTATAGTCCGCCGTCAAAGCGATGGCCCAATCGCCGCCGTTGATGCGATATTCGTGCGTGTCGAAATCGAATTCGAGATCGTACAGCAAGTTGATAGTAAAGCGCCCGAATATCTCGGCCTCCCCCTCCAACTGATGGTCGGCGAACTCGTCGTCGCCGGTGAGAACGCTCCGCTCCAGCGCCATGATGGTCCGCACGCGCCCAATTGCTGCCTCCAGTCCTTCGAGCAGGCGATCGTGGAGAGCTCGCGAGAATTCGCTGTCGCAGCCGAAGCGGTTTGGGAGGACGACGAGCCGGAAGCCGGCGAGCTTGGTGTAAAGCGTGAGGCTTTGATTGGTTGTCATAATGTGATCTCCTTCGTTGATGATGGAGATCGGCCACTCTGTTGCAAAGAGGGGTCAAGGACCGCGGGACGCGGCTCGCAAGCGGGGGAACCGATTTTTCCAGAGCCTTGCGGCGGAAAATTTGGGGGAGACCGCGCCGTCCTTGACGCCGGATTTGCTGGAGGAGAATGGAAGGTCATAGAGAGAAGAGACCCGCGGACCCGTAGGGACGCGACCGTCTCCGGCGGGAGCCGGGGGGAGCGTTGAGGGGTAAAATCGCTGACCGCCGGGAGGCCGGTCGAGCCGGCGGACCGGCTCAAATAACAGGAGGAACGAGCCGCCTCAGAATGGCGGCTCGGCCTCGACGGCGCCCTCCTGTTCGGCAAGCATGACGGCCAGATCGGCCTCGGCGAGCTGGAGCTCCGCCTCGATTTGACGCCGCTCGGCCGCGTCCCATGCGTTCCTCAGTTCGGTCCGCAGTTCCTCGATGTGCTGTTCGATCGTCATCGCCTCATCTCCTTGAGTTCGTGAAAGACGACGACGCGGGGCAGGACGGGATGGCGGGGTCAGGGATCGCGACGCGACCGCCAGCGGCGGCGAGTGGGGGAGCCGATTTTGTTGGTGCGGCGGGAACCGGAGCGGAGGCAAAATTGGGGGTTGACCGCTCGTCCTTGACGCCGTCAGGCCGGCCCGGCACCCTCGGTCGATCTGAGCGGCCATCATCGGTTTCCGTATGGCACCGATAAAGCCGGAACCAGGCTCGACGCCTGGTTCCGGCTTCTCCTGTTGTCGGGAGGAGGCCCCGCCCGGTGGGCGGAGCCTCGAGGACCTCAGTCGCGGTTGGGGCGGGACCAGATGAGTTGGAGGCCGTCCTCGCCTTCGACTTCGGTGAGGGTTGCGTAGATCGGAGCGGGGAAGCTCGGGTCGTCCAGCTTGACCGAGACGTAGTCGCGGTCCTGCTCGGAGCGCTTCTGCCAGGCCGCACCGAGCTGGACGTTGCCGGCGTAGATGCGGTAGTGCGGTCCCTTGTCGGAGGGGTTTTCGATGCGGGCGATGCGGGCCTTGACGTTGAGGGCAAGCGTGCGGATCTAGCCGTTGAAGCCGGTTTCGGTGGAGGTGAAGGTGCCGATCGTTGCCATTGTGGTGTTCCTTTCGTTGGTGTCGTGCCGCGCCCTTCGCGGCCTCGATGGCTGTCGAAAGGACCGGGGACGATCGGACCGCACCCCCGGGGTCCTCATTGCGCATCGCGCCATGGGGTGGCTTGCCGGACCGCAATGAAATGAAGGGCGGCCGGGAGGAACTTTGTTGCTGCGCGAGGAATGCGGCACGCCGGGGTCCCCGCTCGGCCTGTCGAGTGGGGTTGCGTCCGCAGGGGAAGAAAGTTTCGGATGGCCGTTGCGGGAGGACGATCGAGGCGACGCCGGTCTCCGGTCAGACATGCCTCATCGAGCCCGCGAATGGAGCCCCGCTATATCAGGCAAAGGCACGTGGCAATGGCGGCTGCGCAATTGGACCATAGCTCCGATTTCGGCTGATCGGCGGACGCTTCGCTCCGGCGTCAGCTTAAGCCGTACCAGGTCCCACGACCGGCTCCGTGGAGGGTCAGATGTCCCTGCTCGGTCAGCGCCCGAAGATGATCCTTGACGGTGTTGCGGCTCGCGCCTGTCGCTTTGGCCACATCCATCACCGTGACGCGCCCGCGTTCACGCGCCAGTTCGAGGATCGCGACGGACAACTCCGGCAGGTCGCCGAGGAGAATGCGCTCACGCTCGATCTTGCGCTCGAGACGCTGCTTCTGGCGTTGCAGGCTCCGCAGGAAAAACTCGACCCACGGATTCCAATCCTGTTGGTCCGTTCGTATCGTGCCCTGCGTTCGGCGAAGCGCGAGATAATAGGCTTCCTTGTTCTGCTCGATAACACTTTCCAGTGAGCTGTACGGCACATAGGAATAACCCGCCCGAAGAAGCAGCAAAGTGGTCAGAGCGCGCGACAGTCGGCCATTGCCATCCTGGAAAGGATGGATTTCCAGAAAGACGACGACGAAGACAGCGACGACGAGTAGAGGGTGAAACGTGCCATCCTTCTCCTGAGCTTGTTGCCAGGCCACCAGTTCCGACATTCGGCCCGGCGTATCGAAAGGGGAGGCTGTCGCGAAGACGACGCCCAGACTTCGTCCGTCCTCGTCGAAGGCTTCGACGTTGTTGGCAAGGGTTTTCCAGTTTCCCCTATGTCGTTCATCTTTGACCGAGTGCGCGAGCAGATCCCGATGCAGTTGGCGGATGTGGTTTTCTTTAAGCGGGATTGCGTCGAAGGCGGAGAAGATCGTCTCCATCACCTCGGCATAGCCGGCAACCTCCTGTTCGTCTCGGCTGGAGAACGTGCCGATACGGAGGTTCGAGAGCAGCCTTTCGACTTCGCGGTCGCTTAATTTCGCGCCCTCGATACGTGTCGACGATCCAATGCTTTCGATCGTCGCAACCCGCCGCAAGCTGGACAGCCGATCGGGTGCGATGCGACCAAGCGCTCGCCAAGCGCCTTTGAATTCGTCAATCTCGGCGATCAACGACAGGATCTCAGGCGTGATACGCAATTTGGAGAGATCGAGCGCCGTCATCCATTATCCCATCCGTTTCCATCCAAATGGGGTATGACATAGCGAGATCCATTTTGCCATCCATTTTCATCCAATATGGTAGAACGAACGGGAAAAAGCCGCGGTACGAAGGAGGCCGTTCTGTTGTCGGGAGGAGGCCCCGCCTTGGCGAGCGGGGCCTCGTCCGGATATCAGTCCCGGTTGGGGCGGGACCAGATCAGCTGGTAGCCGTCCTCGCCTTCGACTTCGGTGAGGGTTGCGTAGATCGGAGCGGGGAAGCTCGGGTCGTCCAGCTTGACCGAGAGGTAGTCGCGGTCCTGCTCGGAGCGCTTCTGCCAGGCCGCACCGAGCTCGACGTTGCCGGCGTAGATGCGGTAGTGCGGGCCCTTGTCGAAGGGGTTTTCGATGCGGGCGATGCGGGCCTTGACGTTGAGGGCAAGCGTGCGGATCGAGCCGTTGAAGCCGGTTTCGGTGGAGGTGAAGGTGCCGATCGTTGCCATTGTGGTGTTCCTTTCGTTGGTTTCGTGCCGCGCCCTTCGCGGCCTCGATGGCTGTCGCAAGGATCGGGGACGATCGGACCGCACCTGATAAGGCCGGAATGGAATGGAGGGCGGCCGGGAGAAACTTTGTTGCCTCGCGAGGAATGGCGGCGTAGCCGCCAGGGGAAGAAAGTTTTGCATGGCCGTTGCGGGAAGACGATCGAGGCGAAGCCGCTCCCCGATCGGACATGCCTCATCGAGCCCGCAAAGGACGTGGCCTATGCCGACGGGTCAAGAAGAACACGCTGTTGGCAACCTGCCACCGCCTCACCCAGCGGAACATTGCTGTGGCCGAACCGTTTCTCTGTCGCAATGCCAGAGCAGCAATTCGGTGGTGACGGAGCGGCCAGAGTGGGAGTTGCCTCCAGTAATCAACCCGGTATCGTGTGCTCGCGATTCGTCGCCTGGAGGATACATGCGTCAGCAGACAAAGCCGTTTACCGTCGAAATCAAGCAATCCCGAAAGCTCAAACCGACCGACCGCAAAACCTGGATCTGGGGCAAGCTGGACCTTACACCAGATCAGGGCGCGCTCAAGCAGTGAGAGCCGAGAGAGGTGTCGGCCGTTGGCGGCGACAACGACCGACGCTGATTTCTAGGCCGCGACATTCTCCTCGGCTGCATCAGGCTGCAGATCGTGCAGGAAGGTGACTGCCCTCTGCGCATGAGCCGCTGCCTGAAAAATCGCCCGCCTGTCTTCGGAAAGCACGGCGAGCCATGAGGCAAGGTACGACGCGTGATAGGGCCGTGGCTCGAGCTCCGGTACGATTCCAAGGTCGGCGCATAGGAAGCAGCTGCTGAGCTCGGCAATGAGTTCCTCGCGGGCGCGCTCGCTCTTGTCCTTGGCATAAAGGCTGAGATTGCGGCACAATCGCCCCGGGTTCGCGGTCCAGTGCGTTGCCTCATGACTCAGCGTTGCCGTGTAGGAAGCCGCATCGCGGAAGGTCTGGAACGGCGGTATCTGGATATGGTCTGTCACCGGCGAATAGTAGGCTTGCGACCCGCCATGGCGAATAATGGCGCCGGTATTGCGGAAGAAGCGATCGGCATTCTGAATCCGCTCAACCGGATCGAGAGCCGGTTCCGGACGATGGTAGTGATGGTCCGGCAGACCGTCGATCTGGTCCACATTGAACACAGAATACGCCTTCAGGAAAGGGATTTCCCGGTCGACCTCATTACCGTTGCCGTCGGTTTCCGACTTGGTGAAGCGGCTTGCGAACACCACAGTAAAGCCGTGTGTGGATGCCCCCGGTTTGGCAAGAAGAATTTTCTGACGACTGTCTGCGGATGAGGAATTCTATCGGTCGTGTGTCAGGCCTCATAATGTGGCCTGAAGTAGCCACGGGCCGGGATGCAGTTCGAAGAACAGGGTCCACATCGGTTCAGAGAGCTTGGTTGGCTCGAGCCCCGGGACTGGCTTACCCCATTCTGAGCATTGAAGTCCTTTCCGCATCGTTCCGTCAGTCGATCTTTTCACCGGGGCTCATCACCCCAGGCACTTTCCGCATTGCCGCCCAAGGGAGGCAGCGGATCACGCCATCCTGCAATTCTGCTCCCTTGTCATCATCGCCCATATAATGCGCGCCATCTTGTTGGCGAGTGCGACGGCGGCGACCATTCTCGGTTTCCGGCCGAGAATGTGGCCGAGCCAATCATCTGGAAGCACACCCTTGCGGACGATCCATCGAATAAGACTCATGGCCCCAACGATCAGTAATCTGCAAATATCGGTTTGTCCCATTTTGCTGACACCGCCCAGACGGGTCTTTCCACCCGTCGAGTGCTGTCTTGGCACGAGGCCGAGCCAGACGGCAAAGTTTCGACCGCTCTTGAAAGCACGAAGATCGGGTGCGAAGGCAAGGATCGCCCCGGCGGTCACGGGGCCCACGCCAGGAACAGTGCACAGACGTCGCATGTCTTCATTCGACTTCGTGGCCTCGCGAAGCTTCAGGCTTAGCTCGTCGATCTTTTCGCTGAGCATCCCGATCTGATCCAGGTAGAGCTGGCCGATCACTCGAACACCATCCGGCAGATCAACGGACTCCTCAGCCAGTATGCCTGCAACCGCATTGAGATTGGCAGGGCCTTGGGCAATGACTATTCCGAACTCCGCCAGATGGCCGCGCAAGGCATTGATGAGCTGGGTGCGCTGGCGCACAAAGCACTGGTGGGTGCGGAATGCTACTGCGCGTGCCTGATGCTCGGCGCTCTTGACCGCGACGTAGTGCATGTTCGGACGCAGCGCCGCCTCCGCAATCGCGGCTGCATCGGCCGCGTCATTCTTCTGGCGTTTGACGAACGGCTTCACATAGATTGGCGGGATCAGCCGTACTTCGTGGCCGTGACTACGCGCGAACCGGCCCCAGAAATGACTTGTGGCACACGCTTCCATCGCCACGATGCACGGCGACTGCTTACCCAGAAACTGCTGCAATCGAGCTCGCGACAGGACCCGGTTGAATAGAACCGCACCGCCGCGATCCGTCCCACAGGCCTGGAAGCTCCGCTTTGCAAGGTCGATCGCAAGGATATGCACCTGTGTCATCTGCCTTTCCTCCATGAGCGCCACCATGGCGCTGGGCAGGCATCATACTCCGATGCCGGCCGGAGGGGGCATCCACATGGGGTAATCGCGGGAGCCATACCCCTTCGGATTCGGGCATGATTTGGAAGGTGGCTGTTCCCCGATAAGATGAAGTACGGGCTCTCGATTGGACGCCGGGCCCAGCATCAATGGAGAACAGCCATGGACGAATATATTGGCCTCGACGTGTCAATGAAAGAGACTGCGGTCTCAATCCGCCGGGACGGGGTGCGTGTTTGGCGGGGGAAATGCGCATCAGATCCTCACGTCATTGCCGAGTTGATCCGCAAACGGGCACCCACGGTGAAACGCGTGGTGTTTCAAACGGGACCGCTCTCGGTGTGGTTCTATCATGCGCTTCGAGCCGAGGGCCTTCCTGTCATCTGCATTGATGCGCGGCAGGCTAAAGCGGCGCTCGACATGGCGACGAACAAAACGGACGCGAACGACGCCGATTGGCTGGCTCATCTAGCGGAAGTGGGTTTCTTTCGCGAAGTCCGTGTGAAGGGGTTCGACAGCATGTTAGCACGCACGCTTATCGCGGCCCGCACCCGGTTGGTCCATATGACGACCGAACTTTCCAATCAGATCCGCGGCATAATGAAGACGTTCGGCTTAGTCGTTCCGGCCGGCAAAGGAAACGTGTTCGAGAAGAACGTTCGAGATCTTGTCTCCAGCTATCATGATCTCGCCCATATCGTGCTACCGCTTCTCGATGCTTGGAAAGGTTTGCGCGCTCGCGCCGCGGACCTCGGGCGCCAGTTGGTCGCGGATGCCCGACAGAGCCAAGCCTGCCGCATCCTCATGTCCATCCCGGGCGTGGGAGCAATTACTGCAACGTCGTTCGCTACCGCCATTGAAGAGCCGGGAAACTTCAGGAAGTCTCGGTCCGTGGGCGCGTGGATCGGCCTCACCACGCGCCGCTACCAATCCGGTGAAGTCGACTATGACGGACATATATCCCGACGCGGGGACCGCCATTTGCGCGGGCTCTTATACGAAGCAGCATCGGTCATTCTCACGCGCAGTGCCAAACAGAGTTCCTTGCGAACTTGGGGCCTTCAGCTCCGGGAGAGGATCGGCTTCAAAAGAGCGGCTGTGGCTGTTGCACGAAAGCTTGCTGTCATCATGCACACCATGCTCAAGACCGGAGAGCTCTTCAATCCAACCGCCGGAGTGATCGTGGCAGCATAGAACCAAATAGGGCTCAAAACTGAGCGTTTGAAGCGTCCCTGCCGGGACGTGAGCCGAGCCATTCCGTTGATGGGCTTGCATCGCTGTCTCAGTTGAACGCGTCGTCCACATTGAAGGCTCGTCCCGCGAAGCTCCATCATGCGGCGCCTGATGTCGACCGCGAAGACAACCATGCACCCGGCAGCACCGCCTCAACGACTTCACGCTTGACGCCCAAGCTGCGATTAGACAACCCCATCAATTCAGTTCCGGCGCAACGACATGAAAAACTGCGTCGCGCAAAACCGGTTTCATGAATCGGCTGCTCGATCGAGTCATCTCTTGAGTAAGGAACAGTCTGAACAGCCAATGCGCGATCCAATCTGACACTTGCGGGATGATCGTCACCGGAATCGGCGAAGCCCGCTTGCGGGCTTCGTTCGCGCTGGCGAATAGAGCGGTACGCCGAAGGCGGACCGCGCAATCTGATCGCAACCCATTCTTCACAGAACTGAATCGATCACCAGCAAACGATTCAGAAGTCTCGTTGGACGCAGGGCGCGCTTCACGCGATTCTGGGAGAATGATCGCCCAACCCTATCACCTCTATGTCGAACGCAAGGATGCCAGTAAGAACCTGGCCCGCTTCTACGCGATGTCGATCGAGCCGAACCTGTTTGGGGAGGCATGCCTGACGCGGCGATGGGGACGGATTGGGACGAGCGGTCAGGTGAAAACCCATCAGTTCGAAAAGGAACAGGACGCGGTCGATCTCTTCCTTGATCTTCTGAGGCAAAAACGCCGCCGGGGATATCGGGCAATCGGCTGTGTCGCTTCGCAGTAAACACCCGACGATGCTGCCGCTGGCAAAAGAGAGTGTGAGGGCGGACCTTCGTCTTCTCGAACGGAGACCCTGCTGTCCACACTCCGCTATCTCGATCGGCTAACTTCCGCAAAGGACTTTCGACGGGCAATAAATTCGCGCAGAAGCGGCAAAAAGAATGCCTTGCTGAAGTGACCAAGCGGAGGCTCAGGCTCCAAATAGAATGACCGGCCTATGGTATCGCTATTGAACTCATCCAGGATGAGCCACAGCGGAAGATCTGCATCAAGACCCGCGCGTCGCTTTTCGATGGTCGGAATCTCGACGGCAAAACGATTTCGGTTTGGCATCTTTGTCGTTATCGGAAAAAACAAAACAAAATCGCCACCCGACCTCGCGATCCGCACGCCGACAGCCACAGGACGGTTCTTGCGCCCTTCCGTTTCTCCCTCGTTTGCCTCATGGCTCCACAGATATGGATATCGAACGACCGCAGCCGTCTGGACCTTGTCATATGCGCTCATCGACTCGTCTCATCAGACTGGGCGTAGACATCGACGGCCTCTTCAAATTCAGCAAACAGCTCGTCGGACATTGTCTCCAGTCTGCCTACAGAGCGACGATCCGACTGGCGCATAAGACGTTCGTAATCGTCTATGTTCAGCAACACCAATCGCGGCTTGTTGCGTTGGGTGATCGTGACAGGGTGTCGAAGTGCCTCGGCGATGATATCTCCGGATTTCCGAGAAAGGTCGCTTGTCGTGTAGGAGCCGTTCCTGCTTGTCATGTGGCCAGCCTCAATACGATTAGGGTGAAAAGGTCTCAGTGCTGTTTATACAGCATATACAGCATTGGTGTAAATAATGTATTCGTGGTCGCACGGTGGAGGGGTTGATAGAGATCACCGCCGTCAGAAAGGCGGCTCTGCCTCAGTCAGGCCCTCCATCTCGGCAGCCGCGACGATCAGCTCCGCCTGGACGATTTCGAGTTCAGCCTGTATCTGGCGACGCTCGGCGCCATCAACAGCGTTGTGCAGCTCGACCCGCAGTTCTTCGATCTGGATTTCGAGTTCGTAGGTCATCTTCGTCTCCTTGACGTTTGTGAAAGATGACAGGCGGGTCCGAGAGGGGATGGCGGGGTCAAGGATCGCATGCGCGACCGGCAGAGCCGGTGAGTGGGGGAGCCGATTTGCGTAAGCTGCCCTTGAGGGCAGGTGGAGCAAATTGGGGGGACCGCTCATCCTTGAGGCCGGCGTCGCCGCTTGGCACAATCATGCATTCTGAGCAGCTTCCCCGCTCACCGTATGCCACCAAAAAAGCCGGGCCTGGCTCGATGCCGGGTCCGGCTTTGATCTCTTGGCAGGAAGGTGGGCTCCGCCGGTGGCGGAGCCTTGTGATCCCGATCAGTCGCGGTTCGGGCGGGACCAGATGAGCTGGAGGCCTTCCTCGCCTTCGACCTCGGCGAGCGTTGCGTAGATCGGAGCAGGGAAGCTCGGATCGTCTAGCTTGACCGAGAGGTAGTCGCGGCCCTGCTCGGAGGTCTTCTGCCAGGCGGCGCCGAGTTCGACGCTTCCGGCATAGACGCGGAACTGCGGACCCTTGTCGGAGGGGTTGTCGACCCGGGCAATGCGGGCTTTGACGTTGAGGGCGAGAGTGCGAATGGAGCCGGTGAAGCCGTTCTTTTCGGAAGTGAAGGTGCCGATAGTCGCCATTGTCGTATTCCTTTTCTCGTGTTCGGGCCGCGCCCATCGCGGCCTCGATGGCAGTCGCAAAGACTGGGGACGATCGGACCGCACCCAGCCGGGGTCCCCAGCGCGCCTGCGCGTTGGGGTGGCGATTGGGCCGCAATGCAATGGAGGGCGACAAGTCGCAGATTTGTTAGTGGGAGAGGAGGAGCCCGTGAGGGATCCGGGGTAAGAAATCTTAAGCCTTGTCGTTGCGGGAAGACGATCGAGGCGCAGCCGGTCTCCGGTCAGACATGCCCCATCGAGCCCGCAGATGGGTTGCCGGAAACTCTGTCGTGAAGGGATATGGCAATGGCGCTCACCGCATTTGCCCGTGGGAAGAATGGCAACCTGGATCATGCTCCGCTTGTCCCGTCGTCGGAGCCTGCTTCGGTTGGGGAGTGGGTCATGTACAGCGGCGGTCCGGCTTGCCTGCCATGCCCGGTGCGATATCGTTGCGCTCGCGAATCGCAGCCTGGAGGAACAATGCGTCAGCAGACCAAGCCGTTCATCGTTGAGCGCAAGCCATCCCGCAAACCGAAGCCCGACACTACAAAACTGTCGATCTGGGGAAGGCTGGGTAATGACATCGCACAAGGTCTCCAAGATCAGCGTGATATGGAAGAAGCGGCCGCCACCGGTGGTGACGACCGCGCCTGACGTTCAGGCCGCAGCCTTGAAATCCGCTTCCGGCTGTAGGGAGCGCAGAAAACTGACCGCGCGCTGCGCGTGAGCCGCCGCTTGGAAGATGGCCCGCTTGTCGTTGGCAAGGACCGATAGCCAGGACTGCAGGTAGGACGCATGGTCGGACCGTGGCTCAAGCTCCGGCGCGATGCCGAGATCGGCACAAAGGAAGCAACTGCCGAGCTCAGCAATGAGCTCTTCACGGGCTCGTTCTGTCCGATCCTTTGCATAGCGCGACAGGTCACGGCCGACGCGATGTTCCGCCGCCGTCCAGTGCGTCGCCTCATGGCTGAGGACAGCTGCATACCCGGCGGCATCGCGAAACGCCTCAAAGGGCGGCATCTGGATATAGTCCATGACAGGCGAATAGTAAGCCTGATTGCCGCCGTGTCGGATGACTGCGCCCGTCGCTTTGAAGAAGCGATCGGCGCTCTCGATGCGCTCGACGGGATCACGCACCTTTGCCGGCGGAGCATAGTAGGTGTCAGGCAAACCATCGATCTGCTCGATATTGAACACTGAATACGCCTTTAGGAACGGGATTTCCAGATCCACATCGTTGCCGCTCCCGTCGGCCGCCGATTTGGTGAACCGACTGGCGAAGACCACCGTTGAGCCCGTTTCGCCCTTGCGGACGGCTCCGCCCAGTTCGAAAGCCTGCTTGAATGTCATCCACATCGAGGAGGAGAAGCCGCGCGACAACTGCTCCGACCACAGCAGGAGCACGTTCATACCGGAGTAGGGCAGGCCGTTATGGCGCACCGGCCGGGTGATACGACCACCGGTATTGGCGGCGTTCCACGGCTTGACCCAGGGGCGTACGCCCTGCTCAAGATCCTCGACGATCCTGTCGGTGATCTTCGCGTAGATATCGATACGATCAGTATCCGCTTTCTCGGCCATTTCTTCATTCTCCTTTTCTCAAGACCGCGCCTGTCGCGGTCCGTCACGGAGGTCCAAAGCAGGGGCCGATGGTGTGACCATGCACCGGAACGGCCGCAACAGCGTGGAGGACGGCGAAGCCGTTGCATGGAAGCCCGGCTCCTGCAGGACCGCCGAGCGGGGCGGGCCGCGAGAGGCGCGTCTCCAGCTTTTCCCCTCGACATGAAAAAAGCCGGCGCAATTCGGCGCCAGCCTCTGATCGAAGGAAGCGGCGGGGTCGCCCCCGCCGATGGTCTTATCCCAAGGCCGCCATCTGAGCCTCGGCCGCCTTGCGGTCGAGCGAGGCTCCGGGGTTCTCGACCGGCCGGTCGAACGGCTTCCAGGTCTCGCCGACAACCTGTTCGTAGGCGGCCACTGCTCCCTCGGCTGCCATCCGTAGCGCATGGGACTGGACACCCATGTCGGCTGCAAATTCCCGCTTGCGCTGGGCACCGCTGTCGTAGCCGACCGGACCGTCGAGATCCTCGTCGCGGGCATCGTTCGATGCCTTGGCCGTTGCGTCCCGCGCCTCGGTGACGGCGCGGGAGTAGAACTGTCCGGCGCCATGCGCCGATCCGAGGAAGGCCCCGACGATCCGTTGCAAATGAATCTGCATGGCCTTTTCGCCAAGGCCTTCGGAGAGGCTGTCGGCGGTCTCGACGATCAGCCGCTCATGCAGGCTGCGGATGCCATCGCTGTCGACGATAGCCGTGCCGAAGCTTTCGGCGATTTTGTGCGCCTGGATGGCGTCGGGGCAGGAGAGGCGGACCATTTCGAGGGTGGTCCCTCGGCGGGATTGTGCCGATCGGGCGGTGGAGCGATTGGGGGTGGCGGGCTTGGCCATGTCTGTTCCTTCCGTGGCTGCCGAAGCGGTTCCGGCCCGTGCCGGTTTGCCCTTCGATGCGGGCACTCAAGAACCGGCAAAGGACGGGCGGCTTCACAGGTCCGATCCGACTGAACAAGCAGGACAGGTTTGCGGGCCAGCAGGGCTTGACCTGAGCAGACCGCGGGCCTGGCCTCGCGCCGGGAGGTTGAATCGGCCGCTCCGCGGCGCGCCAGCGGCCTTGAAACGACCGGCCGCCGGTTCAGACCGCAACGAAAAGAAGGGCAGTCCAGCACGGGTCCGATATCAGATGCACGCCCACGAGGGACGATATGACCAAGCCCGCCACCCTGGGAGATGTCGTGGCTACAAGATGACCAGATGCCATCCAGCGCACAGCCCATTCGACGTCCACCTACCCCGCCACCGACGAAAACGACGCATCACCGCAATGCTCGAGCGCGTCGATGATCTGCTCCTGCACCGCCAGCCTTGATGCGAGCGTGTCGAGTTCGCCCCACCGATCGAAAGCCAGGCGATCGGCCAGCTCTTGATGGTAAAGACGGAGACCAGACCGACGGCGCGCCCGGCACCGGACCTTCACGGTGATCGCCTGCCGCCCGGCACGCGCTGCAATTTGCCGGGTCAGACAATTGAGATGCTGCAGGGTCTCACGCCGGGCGCCTATTGCCTTGTCCAGCGGCTTTGGAGCGAGGATGTCGATCATGACCCATCCTCCTGACTTCGCCAGCCGATGAAGGAGGACGGCCCTTGATATTCGGCATGACGGACGGGATCGATGACGAATCCGAACCGACCACGCCCGGCATACTCGTCGCTCGGCACCAGGAAGCGACGCTCATCGTCGTCAGTTCGTCGGTTGCCGCCGACGACGGCCACGACCTCGGTCATGTCTGGGTGATGCTCGGAGAAGATCGCCGAGGTGACGACGTGGTCTGCCGCATAGCGTTGATCAAACGCGCAGCGATCCTTGATCCAGCTTTCGCCTTCGGTCAGCTTGGCGCTGTGGATCGCCTCCCATTCATCCGGCCAGGTATTGCGAATGGTCTTTTCCGCCGCGGCCCGCTCGTGAGCAGTGAACAGCTCCGGAAAGCTGAGCGCCACGATCGCCCATTCGCAATCCTCCTCGTACCAGGGGGTGTCTTTGCGCAGCAACGAATGGACTTTGCTATTGCGGTCGGCGGAGAGGTGAAAACCGCCATGGCCGGCCGTGCTATGGGCAACGACACCATCGGCATAGATGACCGCCACCTGCGATCCGCCCCAAGGTGTGCTTGCCGATATGCGCGTCTGAACGCGGTTCAGCGCAGCGAGGTCCCGTTTGTGACCAGCCGTGTCGGCGACACGCGCTCGAAACTCGGCCTCGTCGGCCAGCCGGCCGTCGTGCCCGATGAAATCGGCGCGGGTCAGCTGAGCGAGCGGCCGGCGAACGAAGGCTGCGCTTGCGAGGAATGCGAAGCCGCTTGGCGACATGACCATGGCGAGGACCAAGTCATCGATGCGGGCAACGGGAATTCCGTCCGCGCTTGTGGCAAACTCCACCCCCGAAAGATCGGGGGTGGGTGTTGCCGAGCTTGACTTGAGGGCGGCGGTCATGCGGCCGCCCTCTGATCGAAATCCTGGTCGTGGCCATCGGCGACCTCGGCGTCGTGCAGATCATCCTGACCCGCCTCCTCTTCGCCCGGCCTCTCATGCTCTTCAGCCGAGGCGCCAACATTGCCGTCCTCGTCATCCTGGGAGCCCGTACCGATGACGTCAACGGTAGCACCTGCGCGAATCCAGTCGAGCAGTTCGTCGGCCGGCGGAGCGAAGCGACCGGAAGGATGGACGAAGTGTTCGGTCGCAAAATGCTCGACGAGCGCTGCGCGGGTTTCGCGCACCTTCTGCCGTGGCTGAACCGATGCTTCGGCGCACGACGCTTCCAGCGCTTCGCGCGACAGGCACAAGAGGAAATCTTCCGAGCCCATATTCGGGAGGAATTCATCAGCACCGATCGCCTCGCCTGCGATGCGCGCGATCATCCCGCTATTCGACATGCCGCGGCGGCACGAGAGCACATCGATCAGCACGGAGCGAACGGCACCGCGTAGTGTATCCCGATCGAAAGCGAGCTTGCCATGCTCGTCGAACAACCCGACGGCATGCCGCGAGAAGCGCTTGCCGCCATAGAAGGTCCCGTCTGCGCCGGAGTCGACGCGGACGTTCTGTCCCGCGAAGGCCAGCACCATCAGCGCCATCAGCATGTCGTCCTCGATCGGCGCGCGACCGAGCGCATCGTGGAGCGCATCCGTGCGATAGTCGCCGATCATGTCGAGGCCCTTCTGCGTAACGTCTGGCCGCGCCTTCGGTGCCGCGACTGCATCAGCATCATCGTCACCGGTGACCGGTCCGTGGCCACCAGCGTCCTTCGGTTTCGCCGCCTCCGGCATCCGGTAATGCACCGTCTGCACCTTGCCATCACGATCGAGATAAATCGCCGTGTGGTCCGACTTGGACGGCTTGCCGTAGACCTGAGAAGCCTTCTTCGGCAGTTCCGGCTGGCCCCAGCTGTTGACCTCGACGATCCCGCCCTTCTTCGGCAGGTTGCTCGTCATCCACTCATGTTGCGCACCGAGAAATCCCTCGACATTGGTGGTGTAGCGGCCGTCCTGATCAGCCGGCGCGAAGAGATCCTCGACCCATTCGATCCCGTAGGCTTGAGCAAGATCGTCGCCAAAGCTCGCATCCTTGGCGTACATGCGCTTCTTGGTCAGCGCGTTGGCGATCTGCCACCAGGGCGCGGTATCACCCTTCTTAGGTTTGTGGGCTTTCCAGACCTCCTTCTGGTCGACCTGGCCGGCAGCCGCGATGACGCGCAACTGCTGCTCGGACGGCATGTCGCCCAGCGCCATCTGTTCGAGCATGGCCGGCAGGACGGTGGCGAGCAGGCGCAGCTTGCGGATCTGGCGGACGGGGAGGGCAAGAGCAACCGCGATCGCTTCCTCGGTCCAGCCGAGAGCAACCAGCCGTTCGATACCGCGCCACTGGTCAACCGGGTTAAGAGCCTCGCGAACGCTGTTCTCGACCATGGACCGCATCGCGCCGTTATCGTTGGCAGCGTCTGCGACGAGGATCTCGATTTCTTCGAGACCGGCGGCGATAGCGAGCCGGACGCGACGATGGCCAGCGTCGATGATATAGCCGTTTCCGCCATCCATTTCGGGTGCAACCACTGGCGGCTGGACGATGCCGACCGCCTTGATCGTCGCCAGCATTAGCGCATCTGCCTGCGGTGACGACTTCGACTGGCGCATCCGGTCGGGGTTTTCCTTCAGAGCGCGCGGGTCAACCTTCATGATCTGCATGGGATCTGTCCTTTCGGGGTTCCGGACCAGCGCCTTGCCAGCCCTTCCTGTCTTCATTTTTCTCGAAGACACCTCCCGGACCGCTGAGCGACCGGACTGCCGCAACTGCGGCCGAGCATCACTGGTGCGCAGGACAAGCGGGGCTAACAGCCCTGCGAAGGACAAGCGGCCGGGATCGCGCAGGCGGCGGTTGAGCGACAGCATCGGCAGGAGGACCGATCTGCGACCGGTTCACATTCCTGCTTTTCTTTCTCAATCCCCTCTTATCAATTCGAGCCGGCGCTCGGAGAGGAGACTGCTGGCGGTAGGCATACTTCGAGGAGAGGACTATGTTCGACGTCCGAGAAGGGCGAGACCATCTGCGAGCATTCGCTTCAGGATCATCTTCCTGCTTTCCGGTGCAGCAGGACCGGCTTCGGCGGTAGCAACAGCATCAGGCGGTGGATCGGCGGCCTCGGATGGCGAGACCGGCAGAGGCTCTTCTGCCACTGCGGCGACAACGACGTGCGTGATTGTCGTCTCATCCGATTTCACCGCGACGGTAACCTGTCCTCCGGAGCGGAGGCGGTCGACGCCCGTTTGAGCGGCCTCCTGCTCGTCTTGAGCTTCCACCAGCGATGTCTGCGTCACGAGAAAAAATGGCATGTGTTCCCACGAAGTTTTTTACGCAGATCTCATTCGCAAAGGTGGCACGGTCAAGGTGCAGCACCGCATTTGCGGTCGCATCGGAGACAAAAAAGGCGCTCGACCCGTAAGGGGAGCGCCTTCTTCTGTATCCCGGGACAATGTCAAACGCCGCGGCGATTGCAGCGAGCAGGACATCGTCTCATCGGGAAGTGATGCCCAGATATTATTGACGAAGGGCAATTTCAAGTCTCGAATTGGATCATCAACTGATAGACCTCGACGCCCATCAGGAATGCCAGGCGAAACAAAATGAGCACAACACCCGAGACCCGGAGAGCCATCGCGCAACGGGCAATCGATCGGGCAACAACGCGCGGCGTGCCGATCGACAGGGATGCCGCCTTCCTAACCTTGCTGGAGGAATGGATCTGCGGAGATATCGATATGAAGGCGATGCGGGAACGATACCTCGATATAATTGCCCTTCGGACCAGTCAGCGGCGGGACCGCGCATAAGCCGTTTCGGCATAAATCGCTCGGTATTGTCCGACGATGGTCAAAAAATCCAATCAGCTTGACCCTGCGAAGGAGAGGTGCGGAATGACCGTAGACTATTCCGCTGGCTGGGATGCAGTCTCTGACCAGTTCATGGCTATACGATCGAAGGTCGGCACGGCGCTGGTTCTAGAGTGGGCCAGGGATCACCTCCCTCGGTCGGCTCCAATCTTGGACATAGGATGCGGCTCCGGTGTG
The DNA here is from genome assembly GCF_011046245.1 of Allorhizobium pseudoryzae. Taxonomy (NCBI): domain Bacteria; kingdom Pseudomonadati; phylum Pseudomonadota; class Alphaproteobacteria; order Hyphomicrobiales; family Rhizobiaceae; genus Affinirhizobium; species Affinirhizobium pseudoryzae. The sequence goes on along the minus strand of NZ_CP049245.1, from coordinate 45,261 downwards.
CCAATCGCCCAAGCGCTGGTGAACGATGGATTTTCGGTATGGGGTGTCGATGCATCGCCTTCGCTGATTGCGGCTTATCGGCGTAATCTTCCGGACATGGCCGCCGTCTGCGAACCGGCGCAGAACAGCACCTTCTTCGACCGGACCTTTCTGGGTGTTATGTCGATTGGGCTCCTCTTTCTGCTCGACGAGGACGACCAGAGGAAACTCCTCACTAATGCGGCGAATCTGCTCGAACCGGGCGGTCGTTTCCTGTTCAGCGCTCCTCGCGAGGCTTGCCGCTGGAGAGATATGTTGACTGATCGTATCTCAATGTCGCTGGGGGAAGAGGCTTATGCTGCGCATCTTGCCAGCATGGGGCTGCGATTAAACGGATGCCGTTCCGACGAAGGCGGGAACAACTATTACGAAGCGGTCAGGCTTATTGAGTTTTGACGCGAGGGAAGTGGAGAACAAAAAAAGGGCCGCCGGCAAAAGCCGCGGCCCATGAAGTGTGGAGATCTATAACCTCCAGAGGGGAACAGCTGCTGCGACGGAACTGGGAGGTGACCGTCATGTGCATCAGCTGGAGGCGTTATGCCTGATTTTTGACCAACTGGAAAACATTTGTTGTGCAACGCAGCTATGCAGCCGCCGCGACGGTCTCGCTGTCTAGATCTGCCGCCAGTTGAGCCTCGATTGCTCGCAGCCTCAGCCGCTTTTCCTTGAGGTCGTCTGCGAAGGCGAAAGCGCCTCCGTCTCGGGAACGGTAGGAAACCAACCGTCGCTCGGCGTCTTCAAGCCGCCGGCGATACTGGCGCTGTTCCTCGTCGAAGCTGCCGAGTGCGTATTCCAGCCTCGAGATGGCACCGAGCGGTGTCACAGTGATCGCTAGATCGATCTCGTAATCTGCGCCGGTGCGCTGGAGCAGTGTTTCATAACGATACCCATCGCCCTTGCCAAAGCGCTCCCCGTCATAGACCAGATCGAAGCCACCGATCGTTGCCAGATGCACCTCGCCTTGCTTCTGAAGCTGCAGAAGCGTGAGGATCTCTTTCATCAACGTCCGGCCAGCCTCCTTGCGCTCGGTATAGTCTTGTCCAAGCACCATCATCGTAAAGGCATCGCCGCCTGTCGGCCTGAGACGCCCGATATCCTGGCCGATCTCGGCGATACGCCGGGTTGAGACCTCCATCTCACGCTCTGCATCCCGCATCTGCCGACGGACAGCATATTGATCGTCCTCATGAGCGGCGCGCAACCGTTCGAGCCGCGCGATGTCAGCTTCCAGCCCGGCCTTTTGCATCAGCCGATCGTCGCCGGATGCGATGGCCTTGGCCATGGCGAACTGATTGGCCGCGCCTTCGCCGACATCTTCGAGCCGCCGTATCGAGGTGTCGCCGGAAAGTGCGGCCGCGATGAACCGGGCCTTGCGCTCATTGTTCTGCCACATGCTGGCGTCGAGCGAACCCTCAGTGGCATAGGCGAAGATATCGACTTCGTCGTGCTGATTACCCTGACGAACAATCCGGCCCTCACGCTGTTCGATCTGCGATGGCAGCCATGGCACATCGAGATGATGGAGCGCCTTCAGGCGAAGCTGGGCATTGACGCCCGTTCCCATCGTCTCCGACGAACCAATCAGAAAGCGCACCTTGCCGGCGCGGACATCGCCGAACAACCGTTGCTTGGCTTCGGTCTTCTTGTAGTCCTGCATGAAGGCGATCTGTGATGCCGGCACGCCGAGCCGGACCAGTTCGTCGCGGATAAAGCGATAGGCCGAGAAGCCACGGGTCTTTTCGACATTAATCGTGCCGAGATCCGAGAAGATCATCTGGGCGGCGCCTGGCAGATCAAACTCCCTGCCGTCGGGGCGCCGATAGATGGCCTCGCCGGTCTCCGTCCATATCCGGTGGGCATTGCGTACGAGCAGATTGAGCTTGTTGTCCGCCTCGTTCTCGGCCGCCGGCATGACGAAGCGCAGGTCGATCGCGGCGTGGCGGCCATCGGTGATGACCGAGAGCAGAATGTCGTCGCCAGGCTTGGCCGGCCCCTCACGTTTTTCAATCGCCTTGATCCTGGTGTCGAGAATTTGCTGATAGGTCTTGAACAGGGCGGTCGGCTTGGCCGTCAGGATCTGCCGGCGCCCGGTCGAGATATCAGGCACCTTCACATATTGCCGGAGATCCTCCGGCATCACCACGTCGGCGAAGGCACGGAACATGGCGATCAGCTCCGGCACATTGACGAAGGAGGCAAAGCGGCTGACGGGCTTGTATTTACCGGAGGGCTGGATTTCAAGTTCGGTCGTCGTATCACCGAAGCACGAGGCCCAGGCATCGAATTCGTGCAGTCCTCGCTCGGCAAGTGCCTCGTGACCGAGCAGGCGCTGGATCGAAAACATCTCGCCGAGCGTGTTGGTGATCGGGGTACCCGAGGCCAGCACCAGGGACCGGCCGGGATTCTTCGTCTCGATATAGCGGGACTTCATATAGAGATCCCAGGCACGCTGCGAGCCGTTCGGATCGATGCCCTTCAGCGTCGACATATTGGTGGCGAAGGACAGTTTTCGGAATTCCTGCGCCTCGTCGACGACAATCTGGTCGACGCCGATTTCCGAAATCGTCAGCAGATCGTCCTTGCGAGTGGAGAGAGCTTCCAACCGCTCCTGCAATCCTTCCTTCAGCCGCTCGAGGCGCTTGCGCGAGACGCGATCCTCGCTGTCGACCTTGCAAGCCAAATCCTCGTAAAGCTGCAGTTCATCCTGGATCATTTGTTGTTCGAATGCAGAAGGCACGGCGATGAAGCGAAACGCCGAATGGGTGATGATGATCGCATCCCAGGTCGCGGTCGCTGCGCGCGACAGGAACCGTGCGCGCTTGTCCTTCGTAAAATTGGTCTCGTCGGCAACCAGAATGCGGGCATTCGGATAGAGCGCCAGGAACTCGCGGGCCGCCTGCGCCAGGCAATGGCCGGGCACGACCAACATCGCCTTGGCGATCAGGCCGAGCCGGCGCTGTTCCATGATGGCGGCCGCCATGGTCATCGTCTTGCCGGCGCCGACGGCATGGGCAAGATAGGTGGAGCCATCGGCGATGATCCGCCAGATGCCGCGTTTCTGGTGCCCGTAAAGAACGAAGGCGCCTGAGGCGCCGGGAAGTTTGAGATGGGAGCCGTCGAATTTGCGAGGCGCGATATTGTTGAAACGGTCATTGTAGTCGCGGGCCAGCCGATCGGTGCGATCGAGGTCGGTCCAGACCCAGTCCTGAAACGCCTGCTTGATCCTTTGAAGCTTGTCACGGGCTGCTTCGGTATCGACGACGTTGAGCACCCGACGCTCGCTATGGGCGTCCTTGAACACATCGAAGATCTGCGGCACCCGGCTGTTGAGAGCATCGGCGAGCAGATCGCCGGCATGGCGGCGGCTGGTGCCCCATTCAGATGTGCCGGCGGCGCTGTAGCCAAGCTGTCGGGCCTCCACCGTCCAGGACCCGAGCTCTGGCATATGATGGATGCGGATATCGGCCTCCATCTTCTCTTTCACGAAGGCCACGACATCGGCGGCCGGGATCCATGGAGCGCCGAGACGCGCGGTGATGTCGGAGGGTCGAAGGTCGGCCGGCTGGACGTCAGTCAGGGCGCGGACGTTGCGCGCATAGTTTGGATCTAGCTCGGCTGCCGACTGTGCGGCGGCGAGCTTGGTGCGCACCGTGCCGGAGAGATACCCGTCGGCTGTCTGCCACGATCCATCGGCCGGGTCCCGGAAGATGGCGTCACCCAGCTCCTCGACCACATCAGCCGGATCGCTGTGCAACAGCTCGGCGATATGCTCGATATCGACATGGCCGCGTTCGTTCAGCACGACGGCGAGTGCATCTGCCGGCGACGTGATGGTTGGCGCCGCCGGCGGCGCAATCACGCGTTCGGAAAAGATCGGACCGGGCTTCGCCGTGTCGGTCTCCGGATCGTAGTCCTCGATCGACGCCACCAACCAGCAGTCCGGGTCGTCCCGGAAGGGTGCAAGGTTTGGCTGGCGATGGGTTTCCTTGACCTCCCCGGTCTCGGCATCTTCCTGGATCGAAACGGTGGTGTGGTTGACCGGCCCGAAGTCGCGGACAAAACTCGACCAGGCGATGCGCAGCCGAACCTGATGATCCCGCCAGGGACGATCGGTTTCCTGCGCTTTCAGCACCTCACGGACGGCATCGCGGATCGGGATGAGTTTGCTGATGATCCGGACGTGCTTTTCCGAGATGCCGTCTCCGGTGCGGCCCTTGCGGACCGTGACCGGCGCGGCCGCGCCGTCGAGCATCTGCATCAAGCCCTTGGAGCGGTTGAGGAAGAAGCTGCCCTCGCGGACAGGCCCGCCCTTAGGCTGCAGATCGACGATCTCGCCAAGCTCATCTTCGAGATCGATGTCGATCGGCGTCGGCTCTCCGTCGTAGAGATCGGCCGGCAGAAGTTCGATGGCGGCCGTAAGGGAAGCTTCGAGATCCTCGCCATCGCGCGACCGGCAGGTATAAGCCTCGCCGAACGGGCCGGAGGTCAGCGCGTGTGTGCCGAGCACGAAGTCCGGATGCCGACCAAACCAGCGATTGACCCTGATTGCGCCTGCGTCCTCGGTGGCCGGCCTGATCTCATCGACTTCGAGCCACAGCTGATTTCCCTCCGGCTCTCCGGCCTTCCGCTTGCGGAAGAAGAGGATGTCAACGACGACTTCAGTACCGGCATCCCGGCGAAAGCTGCCCTCGGGCATGCGGATTGCTGCGATCAGATCGGCGGACTTCGCGATATGCTCGCGTGCCGTCGTATCAGCCTTGTCCATCGTGCCATGTGAGGTCACGAAGGCGGCAAGCGCGCCGGGCTTCAGGAGATCAATCGACCGGGCGATGAAGTAGTCGTGCAGGCGAAGGCCGAGCGCCCGATAGGCGCGGTCTGAGCGGACGGTGCGATCGGAGAAGGGCGGGTTGCCGATGGCGAGATCGTAGATCGGCACCAGATCGGTGCGGGCAAAGTCGCCGTTGATGATGCGAGCTTTCGGCTGAAGCAGGCGGACAATGCGGGCCGTAACCGGATCGAGCTCGATCCCGGTGACATAGGCAGCTTCGCGATAGGGCTCCGGCATGAGGGCTGGAAAAAGACCTGTGCCTACGCCCGGTTCCAGCACACGGCCGCCGCGCCAGCCGAGCCTTCGAACCCCCGTCCAGATTGCCCGGATGATGAACTCGGGAGTGAAGTGGGCATACTGGGTGCAGCGCGCGAGCAACGCATAGTCGGCTTCAGAGACCGCAGTTTCGAGCGACGAGCCGAGGTCGCCCCATCCCTGCCGGAAATCGACCTCGCCCGGCCTACGGAACATACCATTGGCCAGTTCGCCGGCGCCGAAGCCGGTAAAGCGGATCATCTGTGCCTGCTCCTTGGGCGTGGCCGGTCGTTCCTGCTTCGCAATACCGTCGGCGACAAGGATCGCCGCGACATTGGCGCGGGCACGATCCTTCCAGGAGGCGGCCAGCCCGCGGTCGCCGTCGAGATGGAAGTTTGCCCGAAGCCTCGCGCGCCGGGCAGGCGTTTCAGTGGCGGGGAGGGCGGGTGCTGGCGCCGGCGGCAGGGGATCTGGATCGTCGTCATTGGCGGCATTAGGCGAGAACCCGCCGAACGCTGTCACGCCAAGCCCGAGGCCGGCGACAAGCACATTCGAGCCGAACATGTCGAGCGTGAAGGGATCGTTGCTCATGGGAAAGCTCCTTGAAATGAGGGCGAGCGCCATCGCTCAGCCACGGAGAAGGCCGCTTAGGGCGCGAAATTTGCGAATGATGATCCGGCTCAGGCGGCCAGCAATGCGGGGAGGTGGCGCAAATGCACCGGCAGTTTTGCCGCGATCTCGTCGTCAGACAGGGTGTCGAGCAGTTTCAGGAACGTGCCTTCACTGCCACCGTAGAGCATCACCGTACGATGGCCCTGCATCGCCGTCGGCCAGCGGTCGCCGGCATAGCCACGATAGTCATCGGTCGTCGTGCTCCAGATGTGCTCAAGCCGTTCTTCGCGGCTCATCGCCCGGTCTGGTCGGGTTTCCCGATCAAGGATCGAGATGCGCATGGTCTCGACCGATTTCGGATCGGAAAGGTCGCAGTAGGTGTGGAAATAGCGGACGGCGTCATCGATCCGAAGCGCGTAGAAGACCGAGGTGACAGAACCGGTCATGAATTCGCGCATAGCAAAGATCGGCCCCCGCATCCAAAGCGGCGGCAGGATGTCGAGCATATAGCTGTAGGAGATCTCGTCGATCTCGAACCATTCGCCGGCATAGTTGGCCGACCGATCACTTTCAAAACGATCTGGGCGCTTGGCGTGCCGGTCGAACATCCGGAACATGTCGGTGCGTTTGGCCACACCCTGAAACACTTTGCGGGGGAGGGATATCGAGGTCATCAGCCTGGTCCTTTCGGGGTTTGGGACCGAAGCCAGCAATGTCGTTTCGACCTCACCATCCTCTTCAGTCCTTCATGACCCCTTCCAAGTGGCCGGCCTCGCGTCCGGACGGGTCAAGGGCCGGCCTTGGCCGGGCGAAGCTTCCCTTGATGCGGCCGGCGCGCATGCGGCAGGCCTCATCTTCTTCTCTATTTTCCTTTCCCGTCTCTCCTTTTCTCTGTCCTGCAGAACCTCGTTCCAGTCGTCCGCGGGCGGACGTAGCCGCTGCCAATCGCAGCCGGACTTTTCCGCAATCGCGCGCAGCCGTTCCGCATAGGCATCACCTTGGGAATTGGCGTCGGTGGCGGCGACAAGACTGGATCCTGGGTGGGCCGCCAGCGCGGCGAGGGCAGTGTCTGTGGTAGGAGACCATCCGCCACCGGTGCTGATGTAGAGCGTCCTCTCGCGCGAGCCCTCGAGCGCCGCAAGACTCATCGCGTCAATCGCGGCCTCGGTCACGCAAAGGCGGTTGAAGTTGCTTGGGCCGAGCCGGAACAATACTTTGGAGCCACCAGCGGAAAATCCCCGCCATTCGGGCCCGCGCTCTTCCCAGCCGACCACCGCGCCATGGCAATCGACATGCGCAGCCCACATGCTGCCATAAGGTCCTTCCCGCAGGATGTCCTCCCGGATGGCGTGCCGGACGATGGCAGGGGGGACCGAGCGCTCCCAACAAAGATAGCGCCATGTTTCGGAGCCGGGCGACGGCGTACGCCGGCTTCGCCAGCGCCCGGTAATGTCTCCCGCCGAGCCTGGAGAGCGCGGAGACTTCCATTCGGGACGGGAAAGTCGAAACCCAACCAGCCCCGCGACCGCTTCCGCCGCCACCGGAAAAGTGACCTTATCAAAAAACATGGCGAGCGCGAAAACATCACCTTTCTCATCGCTCAGTGGATCGAACCAGCCGCGTCCGTCATGGGTCACAATAATGATGCTGCTGCCATGTCGGTATTTGACGGCTCGACGGGTACTTTCCCTCGCATCGAGTTCATATCCGGCCTGTTCCAGCACAGCTTCGCAACTGACCTTGGCGCGTAGCGCCTCCAACTCTTCTCGTTTCATATTTTCTTCGGCCGCAAAGCGGCCGTCCCTTCATTTTCCCGTAGTCTGCGGACCACCTTCGTCCCGCCGCGAAGAGCGGAGGGGGCAAGGGCGCAGTGCGCAACTGACAAAAGTTGCAGCAGAGCGCTGCGGCAGAGCTTCCCTTGCGGCCGACAGGTCGCCAGCGGCAGAGAAAGGCGGGTCTCAATGAGACCCGCGCGGGAAGTATTCGTGAACGATCTCAAGATCGTCTTCGTCATCGAGTTCGTCGGACGGAAGGACGCCGAATTCGTCGCCGGATTTGAACAGGGTGATGGGAACCATCAGATCGTTGCAGAGGTGGAAAGCGTGAGACTGGGCGAGAGAGAGATCGTGTGCCATCTTGAGGTGCTCCATCGGAAGCGGGCCAATTCCCGCTGATGGCTCCTCAAAGGAACAGGGACGGTCGCGATCACCGCGAAGGCGCAGACGGAGCGGCGGCAGCTCGCTAGCCGACCCCTTGAGGGTTGATCGACGGAGATCCGGACTTGTTCCAGGTCGCCATCACCAAAAGCGGGATTGGAGTGCTTCTGGTGCTGCAATCTGGCTGCGCACGGTCTGCGGTCTGGAGCCTGAGAGAGCTGCTGTCCGGCAACTTGGCCTAGATTGCGACGAAACACGCCAATACTGTCAAATTTGAAAGATATTCCAATTACTTACAGATGTGGCGTAAGGTAAATTATGGAACTTTAGGGCTAGATGAACGTAAGAGCGGCCGAGTGGCCCAGCGCTAAAGCTACTCTTAATTGTCGAGAAGCATGGCCTGGATATGCTTGTTTGACTGAGCCCGCTCTTGAGGGGAAACGAACGAGCGTCCGGTCATCCTAACGACTACTCGCGATTTTGAATCAACCACTTGAGCAAGCGGGAAGTGCGGGACTCACCCTAAAAGCAAACTCCCGTTTGTCCCATCAAACCCATCGCCTTGCGCCATTGTTTCTCTGGATAGGGTGGCTGCTTGGCGCTGGGGCGCTGGCTGAAGCTATCAAACCACATCTGAAGCTTAACGCATTCGGGAGGGATCGGTACGTCATAGAAATCTTTCGCATATTGCAGCGTCGCCATCGCCACGCAGTCAGCCAGCGTGACGTATTCACCGGCAATGAACGGCTCTTCGCTCATCAACCTTTCGATGAGCCGCAGCTTCCCGAAATATCGGTCGGCGCAGATCTCCGCGACCTCGCGGCTTGATCGCACGACGCCTTGTCCGAGCGCACTGCCGTGGCGTGCCCAAAGGCCGAAGAATGTCAGGGCCTCATCGAGCATATGAACGTACTGGCGAACCTTCGCTCGCTCAGCCGGCGTGTTCCCGCGCATATTGGGTTCCGGGATTATGTCCTCAATATAGTCGAGGATCGCCAGCGACTGGCCAACCAAAGTACCATCGGCATCCCTGAGGATGGGGAGAGATCCCGTGGGAGTGAGAGCCCTGATCTCAGGCGGCGGCGTGTTCGCACGCCTATCCGGCTCCGCATACACTGTCACGGCGACACCCTCAGGCTGCTTTTCGGCCAAGTAGATATTCACCCTTTGCGGATAAGGCCCGAAGGCGAAATTGAAGATTTCGGTCACCGCTGATCCCTCCTTCTCGACAGGGCGTGTGCGGAGCATCAGGCGATCATGACCCAGCCGCGGAACGAAAGAGCGGCGTAGAACAGGCTTAGATGCTGGAAGCCCGCTTCGCGAAAGCACGCTTCTTCCTGGTCCTGCGAAAGCAGCGGCAGCCGCTCGGCCATCGCCTTGGCAGAGGCTGCTGCCTGTCCAGGCGCCGAAGTCGGGCCCGAAGCAAATGCTGCAGATCTCGCCAGCCAGAGATGCGCTTGTCCATCGATCTCAGTGTGATGGGCGGCAACAAAAACGCCGCTTGGTTTCAGACGCCTGCGGATCTCCCGGAGCGTCTCCAGCCGCTCGTGCCAATCGAGGAAATGCAGCGTCAGGAGGCACACCGCCCCATCGAAGGGACCGGCGGGTGCATCCATCGCCGTTCCGCGAATAAGATGCGTTCGCTCGGCGCAAAGCGACGTGGTTTGGCGGGCGATGTCGAGCATGACGGGCGAGGGATCGACGCCGGTAAATCGCCAGTCCGGCCATATCTCCGCCATGGCCCTGATTTCCAGGCCGCCGCCGGCACCCACGACGAGCATGTCGGCAGTACCCGACGCCTGTTCGGCCAGAAGCAGCGCCGCCATTTTGTGAAGGTCTGCAAGCCCTGGCACCTTTCCCGGCGTTTCGCGGACATAGTCGCTCATGGCCGCCGGATTGAGGAATGGATTGAGACTGCCGGCCATGACGAACCTTTTTATGTATCAGTTGCAGGTACATAACACGCTTTCGCATTTTGTATCAAGTGATGCTACATGATGCGCCAGGATGATGCTCGCATGAATCGGGGCGGACAATGAACAAGGATACGAGACTGTCTGACGTGCTGCATGTGCTCCTGCACATGGCGCAGGTGAAGGAGCCGCTGACATCCGAGGTTCTGGCACGAAGCATGGGGACCAACCCGGCCGTGTTCCGCAGGACGATGGCGGGTCTGCGTCGCGAGGGCCACGTCATCTCGGGCAAAGGCCATGGCGGGGGCTGGCAACTCGCGCGGCCCCTCGAGGAGATCACGCTCTTAGCCATCTATGAAGCGTTGGAGCGCCCGACGCTCTTTGCCATCGGCTCACGCGGCAGGCATCCGCAATGCAGGATCGAAGACGCCGTCAATTCAGCCCTGGCGGCGGCGATGCGGCAGGCGCAAAGCCTGCTGCTGGAGCGGTTTGGCCAGGTGACGCTCAATCAATTGATGCCTTCGCCGAGAGAGGTGTTAACGCAGACATGCGGCAGCGTCGTGCCGGCCACGCCGCACGGGGACTGAATAGACCCGCATCGGCATGGCGTCGCAACTCGAGTGCTGCAGAACCGCAGCAGAGCCGGATGAGTTACAGGGATGTCAGGCACTGGCCGTCGGTCGAACGACGATGTCGCTCGTGTCAACCCCGTCAGGCTGGCCGATGACATGCATGATGGCCGCTGCAATCGCCTCGGGCTTCAAGGCGATCTGGCGATAACTCTCCATGGCCTGCGCCGCCACCGGATCGGTGATGGTGTTGGCCAGTTCGGATTCCACCACACCCGGATAGATGCAGGTGACGCGGAGCTTGTCGTTCTCCTGGCGCAGCCCGTCCGAGATCGCGCGAACCGCATATTTGGTGGCGCAATAGACGACGGCTGTCGGCGACACGGCAAGGCCGCCGATCGACGAGATATTGATGATCTGGCCGGAGCCCTGCCTGTTCATCACGGGCAGAACCGCTGCAATGCCATGCAGGACGCCCTTGATGTTGACGTCGATCATCCGGTCCCACTCCTCCACCTTCAGGGACGCCATGGGTGACAGCGGCATGATGCCGGCATTGTTGATGATCACGTCAATCCGGCCGAACTCCTGGACGGCCGCATCCGCGAAGGACTGGACGCCGTCACGGGAAGTCACATCAAGGCTTCTGTAGATTGCCCTGCCCCCGGCAGCGGTAATGTCCTGGGCAAGCTCTTCGAGACGATCGGTTCGTCTTGCCCCGAGCACAACGGCAGCGCCGGCAGTGGCGAGGGCGCGAGCGGTCGTTTCCCCAATCCCGCTGCTCGCTCCGGTGATAAGGACGATCTTGTTGTCGATGTTCGTCATCGGGTATTCCTTCCTTGGTGGTTTCAAATGGGCAACGGCCTCGCGCACGATGCTCACGGCAGGTGACGCCACTTGACCATGCGGTGTTTGAGGTCGAGCGTGCCGTTATCGATGGCAAATGTTCCATCGCCGCGATGGTGCAGGGTTCGCTGTTCCGTCCGGCTTTCGTTGAGCCAGATCCTCTTCGCCTCGAGGATGAAGAGGTTGTAGGGATCGCGCAGCCTGTCATCGACGACGACGCATTCGATATTGGCCAGGCAATCCTCTAGAAGCTGAGCGGAGACCTGCTCCGCGGGCCTGGACTTGAGGCCAAACTTTTCGAACTTGTCGACATCAGCGCCGGAGCAGTTTCCGATATCGACAACGGTTTCGGCCAGATCCAGTGCGGGCACGGCGATCACGCATTCACCGGTCTTGCAAAGCGCGTGATAGCTGTGATCCCAGGGACCGATCACACAGCCGATGAGCGGCGGATCGTGCTGGATCATCATGTGGAATCCCATCGTCATGACATTGGACTTGCCGTTGCCGTGGGTCGACACCAACACGATCGGGCCAGGTTCGAGCAGGCGATAGGCCTGCGACGCGGGTAGTTCCTTCATCTGGATCTCCTTGAGCCCCTGCGCAGCGGCAGGGGCCGAAAGGGAGGTGCTTTACCAGCCCTGTTCCACGGGCAGGACGAAGAGCTCGGCCACATCGACATGCGCCGGGGCCTGCGCGGCAAAGACGATTGTGTCGCCGATGTCCTCGCCCTTTAGGAAGGTCATCTGGCCGGCGAGGTCGTCCATCTGCTGGCGGTAGCCTAGATCGGTGATGTGATCGTAAAGCTCGGTGGCGACAGCACCCGGCTGGATGCAGGTGACCCGGATATTGTGCTTCGGCCCCACCTCCATGCGCAGGCCGTCCGAAAAGGCGGCGACGGCATGTTTGGTGGCGCAATAGACCGACAGCCCCTTGAAGACCTTGCGGCCGGCAATCGAGGACATGTTGAAGACATGGCCCGAATGCTGCTTGATCATCTGCGGAAGGACGGCAGCCGTCGTGTTGAAGAGACCCTTCACGTTCACATCCACCATCCGGTGCCATTCGTCGACTTTGAACTGGTCGATATCAGAGAGCGGCATCAGGCCGGCATTGTTGACGAGGATGTCGATCGCCCCGTGAGTGTCGACAAGCGTCTTGACGCCGGCTTCGACCGAGACCGGATCGACCACGTCCATCTGCAGGACGAGAGCTTGACCACCCTTGGCTTCGATCTGCCGCTTGAGATCCTCGAGCTTTTCCGTGCGGCGGCCGGCAATGCCGACCTTGGCTCCAGCCTGCCCGAGCCTGATGGCGGTGGCAGCGCCGATGCCGCTCGACGCGCCGGTGACGAGTGCAATCTTTCCCTTGAGGTTAGTCATCGTCTTCACTCCTTGTCTTGGGCGCCGATCAGGCGGCGGTTGCGTGTTGACAAGGAGGAACATGGGACCAGAGGCGGCAGCTTTCTCTCGCGTTTTTGCTGCGCCTGTTGCGATCTTGCGCCAAAATTCCCAATAGCCAGGAGATGGTGCCGGGATCTTGGCCCTCGGGAGAACCCAAAAAGCTAACAGCCCCTGCAGCCGCCAAGCTGCTGGCTGGCCTGCGCCACCTTGGAGGTATACCTCAGACCGAACGAATGAACTGCAAGAGGAGTGCCGCGATCTTTTCCGGCTGGTCATCCGGTGCAAAATGCCCGCAGTCGTCGAGGATGGTCAGCGTAGAGCCCGGGATGGCTTCCTTCAGTCTGTGCGGACATCGAAGTATCAACTTCGACCGGATGCGGTCGTTCGGACAGGCCATAGCCGAGCAGATCAAACAGATGGACCCTCATGCCGGCTTCGACGAGGCAAGGAGCCACATTCCGCCAGATGAGCGACGACGACGGCGTGCCATGCGGAAAAATGACGGGTTCACCTTCCCCGTGAGCGCCTGCCGCAATGCGGTGATCATTCACAAGTATATGTTCGGTAATGAGCTGATTTCGCATTCGGTGCTCCCTCGTTGCCTGGCTGTGCCTGCCGCTCAGGCACACCCGCCCCAAAGTCGTCGCAGCAGCAGATGTTTCGAGGCGACACGACGACGACGAGGAAATAGAAACGTGCAAAGCCGACTGTGCCTGACCTGCGATGACACTGCAGCCGGATATCTGAAGGCGCATAAAGCAGAGTATACATCCCGGCCAGAGATCGTCTCTTTGCCGCTCCGGCTGATCCGCACTTGCTTGGCACCTCAGGTCGTAAAGCTGGACGAAGCCCGCGTCCTAACCCGCTTGGGCGCGGCCGATTGCTGTGAGATCTACGTCGACCCCGATCCCAACAGCCAGCTTCTCCTGACCCTGCTGTTGGCGAAGGCACATACCGCCGGGCTAGATTGCCGCAAGATCCATCTCCGGCATGGGCCGTTGCGATGGGGCCATGTGGATGCCAGCACTCCACCGGATGCGGTGGCATTGCCGGTCAAGGTGGCGGACACGCATATGGCGGCCGCAACGGCGATCTGGTCAGCCTATGCGGCTCCAACCCCCGAGGACTGGCTCAACCTATCGCATGAGGTTCTGACCCATGTTCCAGGCATGCATCGGACACGGGAGGCGCTGCTGGACGATCTCCCAGGCCCCGATACCGGTCTGGGCGCGTGCGAGCGTCTGGTCCTGGAAAGCGTCAGCGCCGGTCAGTGCCGCGTCGGTGATATCGCAGGCGTTTTCGCCCAATCACCGTCGCCGCTGATCGCGCTCCCGCAGCTCGTCGCGCTGGTTAGTTACCTGGCGTCCAGCACGGCTCCGCTGATCGAAGGCCTCAAGGGGAGACTTCGTGAAGGCGACTTCGCCGATGACGCTTACGCCTGGTATGCGTTTCGCGACAGCCACTTGGAATTGACGGTTCTGGGCCGTAGCGTACTCGCCGGCGAAACCGATGTCGTGGACGTGCGCGGCATCGATCGATGGTGGGGTGGAACACGGCTGAAGGGCAACACCTGCTGGCGGTGGGATGACGGCGCTCGCTTGCTCCTTTCACCCGCACGGATATGAGACTGGTGCCGCGGTGCGGTCAGCGTTTGCGATACTGGCGCGGAAGCAACCCGGTTTCCCGTTTGAACAGCTGGGCAAAATGGCTTGGGCTTGAATAGCCAACCGCAGTACCGACCCTGATAATGCTGAGATCCGTTTCCTGCAAAAGCTGCTGTGCCCTGGCGATCCGCTGGCGAATGAGATGGCGCGATGGTGAGACACCGGTTGCCTTCTTGAAAAGGCGGCTGAAATGGAACTCGCTCATTCCGACTGTAGCCGCAAGTTCCGCAAGGTTGAACGGCTCGGCCAGATGCTCCTCGAGATGCGCCATGGCCCGCCGCAGCTTGTAGCCCGGCAACGCGGCCTGCCGCACCTCGCCGCTTCCGCCTGAGGCATAGTTGCGGATCAGATGCACGGCAAGGCTTTGCGCCAGCCCTTGAACATAGAGCTGGCTGCCCTTGCCTTCGGACACTAGCTCATGATTGATCAGCGCCAGGAAGTGGGTGAGCCGCTGGTCCCGCTCACCAGATATATCCCGCAGGCCCGGCGCTGCCGCACAGCCGAGAACATCGCACGCCACGCGCTCGAACAGCGGGACGGACATATAGAGATGCATGACCTGGAACGGATCCGGCCCGACGGACTGCCATCGCATCTCGTAAGGCCGGTCTGTCTTTGTCAAAAAGAAATCGCCGACCCTCACATGGACGGCCTGCCATTCCCCATCGAGATCTCGCTCCTCAACTATGGCCTCGCCCGACATAACCCAGACCACAAGCGGTTCAGCGACGGCCGGGACCAAGAACGGCTCCTGGTTTTGATGGCGCGAGTAAATCTGAACAAAGAGGTCGCTCCAAGCCAAACTGTCTCCGCTCAACAAGGTTCGACCCGCTATGAACTGTTCCAGCCCACGCGATGACGTGCGGTCGGGGACCTCTGGATCCAGCATGGGCGCATATCCGCCCGCGGGAAATCTCTCGTCATCCTCAATAGCGGTCTCGGTCATGGGGTTTCTTGCAGTTCTGGTTGCCTTCGTCAGGGGCCGATGGAAATGTTCCGTATCCCAGATAATGTCCAATAGAGGACGTTGTTTCCCGAGGTCGGAACAGAGATTTGTTTTGGGCCGGCATTCGCCGGCCCACATGACCCGCCACTACCAGGCGACAGGGCCTTCGGGGGCGACAAACTGGCCTGTAACCGCCTCTTTACCGAGCAGAGCATATTGGACGGGAAGACGTGCGCCCTCTGCGGGCGTCATGTAGCCTTTGCCGCCTGTCAGGCCCGTCTTGACATAGCCCGGCGCCACTGAGTTAACGACAATTGAGGTGCCCTTCAATTCGGCGGCCAGCTGCACCGTCAGCATGTTCAACGCCGCCTTTGAGGCGTTGTAACCAATGAGCCGGGCCTCATAATAGGGTGAGGTCGGATCACTATTGATGCTGAGCGAGCCCAACGTCGTCGCCAGATTTACAATGCGACCGGCACTCGACTTCAGCAAGAGCGGCAACATCGCCTGGGTGACCGCCAGGGTGCCGAGGAAATTCGTCTCCATCAACCTTCTGGCCGCAGCGACTGTTGCCGCCGACGGAGGGCCGTCTTCAGGGTCGACAATGCCGGCATTGTTGACAAGGATGTCGAGCCTGCCATGCCGGTCCAAAATTGCTTTGGCAGCAACTGGGATCGTCTCTTCTCTGTTGAGGTTCATTTCAATGGCCTCTACAGTCAATCCAGCCTGCGACAGTTCACGCGCAGCCGCCTCACCGCGTGCGACGTCGCGGGCGGCCATCAGCACCGTGACGCCCGCCTCCGCCAACTGTCTTGCAATCTCCAGTCCGATACCTTTGTTCGCGCCTGTAACCAGCGCGATTTTCTTTGTGTCAGTCATCAATTCACCTTTGCATTTGGGAAACATGCAACGCTAAATATATGAAGGATAGTTCGGCTTTTGGA
This sequence comes from Allorhizobium pseudoryzae, assembly GCF_011046245.1. Lineage (NCBI taxonomy): Bacteria > Pseudomonadati > Pseudomonadota > Alphaproteobacteria > Hyphomicrobiales > Rhizobiaceae > Affinirhizobium > Affinirhizobium pseudoryzae. The sequence goes on along the minus strand of NZ_CP049245.1, from coordinate 29,086 downwards.
TTCGCATATGGATGTGTCACCCCCTCGCCACTTGAAAGCCCGCAAACAGCCACGTCAGGCCCGCTCGACCTCTACGATCGATGCAATTTTCGAAGCGACTATTCAGGTTTTGATTGCCGAGGGAACGCACCGGCTGACCACCACGCGTGTGGCTGAGCGCGCAGGGGTTTCGGTCGGCACGATGTACCAGTACTTTCCGCACAAGCAGTCCTTGCTCTACGCACTCAACGAACGCTACCTGGACAAATTGGCGGAGCGCGTGGAAATGACCTGCCGCACACAACATGGCCGGCCGACCGGCGAGATGGTCGAAGCGCTCATTACCGCCTACTGGGAAGCAAAGACGGAGCGCAGCGATGTCACGCGCGCGCTCTATAGCTCTGCGGTCGAGCTGGACAATGAGGCGTTGATTGATGCTTTCGCCAAGCGTATGGATGCCGCGACCAAGGCGATGCTGTTAAGCGCCCCAAATGCTCGCTACAACGATATCAGTCTCGTAAACCTCACGCTTCTTTCCGTCATCTTCGGAACGGTCAGGAATGTGTTCGAACGCAACCTGCCCGTTGTGGACCAACGTGCCATTCGTGAGGAGTTGAGGCGGATGTGTCTCGCTTACCTCGCCATGGCAGGCGGTGAGGTGTTTGCACCAATCCAAACCGCTTGAGGGAGCCTGCTGATGCTTCGAGACATGAGCGACACGCTTGCCTTTGTGGAGGTCGTTGAACGGGGAAGTTTTACCGCTGCAGCAGAGAGTTTCAGAACATCCAAGGCGCGGATCAGCAAGAAAGTGCAGGATCTGGAGCAGAGGTTGGGTGTAAAGCTGCTTCACCGAACCACCCGCAACATACGTTTGACGGAGGCGGGATCGATCTATTTCGAACGCTGTCGCGATCTCGCGCGCCTTATCGGTGACGCGGAGAGCGCGGTCGAGCAGGTGCATGGCAAACCCTCTGGGTGGTTGAGGGTGACGGCGCCGCACTGGCTGGTCACCAAGGCCCTCGCCCCGCTTATGGTCGGGTTTCGAGAAGCCTATCCAGAGGTCAAACTCCAACTGCTTCTCGACCACGACGTCAAGAACATCGTGCACGAGGATATCGATGTCGCCTGCCGCTTGTGGAACGGCCCCATGCCCGATTCCAACCTCGCCGCCCGTCGCCTGGCGAGCGTTCGGACAGGCCTTTACGCGTCGAGGCAATACCTTCAACAGCACGGAGTCCCAGAACATCCGTCGCAGCTGAAAGACCATGCCTGTCTGGTGACGCAATTGTTTTATGGGAAGCCTCAGCACTCATGGCCTTTGACAAGACAGAGTGAGGTCATGGATTTCCCGATCAACCCGGCGGTTGTCGCAACAGACCCGGAAGCCCTGTTCGAATTTCTGATCCGGGGACAGGGCGTTCAGCTCACCAATCCCCACCTTGTCCATCAAGCCGTGGAAACAGGCGACGTCGTCCGCATTCTCCCCGAATGGTCCGGACCCAGTGCCACATTGTATGCCGTCAGGGCCGGCGGACGCGTCCAGCCTCTCAAGGTGAGATCCTTCATCGACTATCTGAGTGAGAACCTCGGAAACGTGCTGCGGCTGACCTGAGCAGTCTATCTGCTCGATCCCTCATTGTAATCAAATCACTGACAGCGCGATCGAGTTTCGGTGCCTAATCGCCCGAACGACTACCACTTACTTTTATCCCGTAGTCGCCGCGCGCATCGAATTGGCGCTGCTCGGTGACAATGGATGAAGGATTTATCATGAACAGTGTAACACGACGAAACGTCCTCAAGGGGGCGTCCATGCTAGCCACGGTCGCGGCCATTTCGGGAGCCCCTTCCCTCACTTTCGCGGCTGCCCCCAAGCAACACTTTCAGTCGCCCGGTTTCTACAGGATGGCTCTGGGCGATCTGGAAATCACGGCACTCTCGGATGGCACACTGCCGCTGCCTCTTCCGGAAATGTATCGTGACGTGACTGCAGAGCAAGCCGCTCAACTGCTGCGCGCAGCTTACCGTGACATTCCGACGGACACATCAGTCAATGCCTTCCTCGTCAATGATGGTCAGCGTCTCGTCCTCATTGATGCTGGAAGTGGGAGCTACTTAGGCGCGGAGGCCGGACACCTTTTCGCCAACCTGGAAGCGTCGGGCTACAAGGCCTCTGAGATCGATCATGTCATTCTGACCCATGTCCACACGGATCATTCCGGTGGCCTGGTTCGGGACGCGAAACTCGTCTTTGAGAACGCGACCCTGCATGTTCCCGCGCGTGAACTCGAATTCTGGTTGAAGACCCCGGCAGAGGCGCGACCGAAAGGCTTGAACCAGCAGCTGTTTAAGGAGGCAGAGGAGTGCCTTCAGCCGTATTTTGAGCGAGGTCGGGTTGAAGTGTTCCAGGATGATGAGGAGGTGATTTCGGGTTTCCAATCGATTCTGCGCCCTGGCCATACTCCGGGCCACAGTTCCATCGCTGTTGAAAGCGGCGGCAAGAAACTGGTGTTCTGGGGCGACATCACCCACGGCGATATCGTTCAGTTCGAACAGCCTGAGGTGACCATCGAGTTCGACGTGGATCGTTCCGGGGCGGTGCGATCCCGGCGCGAAGCCTTCGCCGAAGCCATCACGGAAGGCTATCTCGTCGCCGGCGCGCACATCGCCTTTCCAGGGATCGGCAATGTCCTCAAGGAAGGCGAACACTTCGACTGGATGCCGGTAAACTATTCCGATGGTGAAGCTGGGATGGTCAGGTAAGAGCCTGACGACGCGAACAGGTCGGGTAAGCGCCCTCACCTGTTAGACCGCAGGGGGCTGACGTCTCTCTGCGGAACTCTCGAAACAAACCTTAACATAACGACACGCCCGACATAACCCGTTCGTGGGATGGAGTCGGTGTATGCACGGTCCGAAGGCGACTGCCAGCGATCCTCCGTGCCAATCCACCGGAGCACTCATGTCCAATCTTCGACAGACCGATCGACGTTTTCGTTCAAGCGTCCTCTTTCCAGGCATGCTGGGGGTCATACTTGCCATTGTCGGCACGGGCTCGATTACCTTGGCCGCAGATGACGTCGCAGCAGAAGTGGCCCCCGAACCACCCTTCGATCCGGGACGGTTCGATGGCGGGACCAACAGAAGCTGGAGCCTGATCATCGGCGCCGGAGGCAGCTTTGAACCGGAATACGAGGGAAGCAAGGATTTCAAGGTGAGCCCCTTGCCGGTATTCCTGTTCACCTATGGAGAATGGCTTGAGGTCGACCCCACCGGGGTTACGATTACTGCATTCGAGCACGACGGCTTCAAGCTTGCCGGACGGGTCGGCTACGAAAGCGGACGCGACAAGGATGATGGCGATCGTCTCCGCGGACTGGGAGAAATCGACTTCGCCGCAACCGTCGGAGGCAAGGCGTCATATTCCTGGATGGGCCTTGAACTCTATGGAACCATCGACCAGACGATAGACGGAAGCGAAAGCCTGATCGGCACCATTGGCGCAGAATACAAGGCGCCCGTGACGGAACGTCTGATGCTCGGTGCAGGCGTGGAGGCGGTGATCGCCAACGACAAGCATATGGCAGCCTATTTCGGCGTCAACGCGGATCAGGCAGCCAAATCGGGCCTTCCAGAGTATCACGCGAAGGCGGGGCTGAAGCGTGTCGAGATGACAGCCTCCGCGACATATCTCTTGACCGAGAATTGGCTGGTGAAGGGGGAAGCCGGCGTCGGATTTCTCACCGGTGACGCAGCGGATAGTCCCATCGTTGAGGAAAAGGTGCAGCCGTCGGTTTCGCTCTTCGTGGGCTACAAGTTCTAATTACGCCCAGTTTCTAAACAGGAGCCGGGTCAACTGCCCGGCTCCTGTCTCTATTGCAGCCGTCCTGCTTCTTTAATGGAAGCATGTCTGCGGCGGACCGATACAGAGGTCTGCATTTGCCGTGCATCATGATCTAGTTCGCATGTCGGTACACCAGCCTGGATTTCAGGCGCACGGCGTCAATCGAAAACCCTTCCAATTCAACCGATCCCGCCACCACCGCCCCGGAGCTGCGCCATCAGCCCTTATCGTGGCCAGCGCTTGCCGCACTTTTGATTATTGGAGCTCCGGTTTTGTCGGCATCCGACATGCCAATCAGGAGGCAAGCTTCGCCCTCAGAAGGGCAAGGCTAGCACGACAGGCAAGAGCCCGGCATCCTGGCCGACCTTCAGCAGTTCAATGCCAATCCACGCAAGAATGAAGACAATCCCGTCTTTCAGGCTTGCCAGTGCACGTCCAGAACGAAGCGGCAGAGCCTCGCTTTCATACCAAAGGGAAAAATCTGGCCAAAATCGCGGGACTGCCTGCTTGTATGCCTGGAAGCGGTGACCGTAGCGGCTGGAGAGATAAGCTTCCTCGCCGCGTATGGCCATCTCAAAGGCGAGATAGGCACAAAGCACGAAGGCTGTCATCGAAATCAGGCTGCCTGTCAGGAGGCCAACACCGGTGATACCTGTCAGGCTGAACACGTAAAGCGGATTGCGGGTGATCGAATAAGGACCTGATGTGACGAGTTCTGAGTTCTTTCGCCCTCCGATGTAGAGCAACACCCAACCCCTTCCCGCGATAGCGATAAAGATCGCGCTAATCCCGCATATCTCGAGGAAAGAGCTCAAAAGGGGCAAGGGTAGCGGTGCCGCTGTAATGGCCAGGAAACAGAATCCGATAGCGCCCGCCACGCGCAGTGCATTGATCCGATAGTGCTGACCGAAGGGAAGTTGGATATCTTTCATGATGCGACCTGGAGAATGAGAGGAAAGTGCTCACCTCCCATTTCCGTCTGCGGTTCAGCATGACGATATGTTGCCTCATGTAACGTCGTACTGTGAAAGATAACGGACTGGCAGTTTCGAGGCCTTCTACCGAACCGAGCAGACGTGCAGTGCCCTTCGCGGGCCAGGCGGAGGACAAAGGTCGTTGTGAACCCGGGGATCGAAACCGGGAACAAAAATCCGCAACACTTCTTCACAAGTCACAACGCAGTTCCCGCCCCGCCGAGTCTATGAACCAGCACAGTTCAATGGGAGCCGCACCATGGTAGCGATCATCTGCATGAAATGGGGAAAGGCGTTCACCGCCCATCACGTCAACACGCTGTATGCCGGCGTACTTCGCAACATGGTAGAACCCTTCACCTTTGTTTGCCTTACGGATGATGAACGTGACCTCGCGAACGACATTGTCGCAGTGCCCATCCCGGATCTCGGACTTCCGCAACGGGCCTGGCGGCAGGGATGTTGGCCCAAGCTTGCGGCATTTTCACCCCAGCTTTTCTCGCATGAGGATGTCGTCCTGTTTCTCGATCTCGATATCATGGTTCTGCGCCCTCTTGCACCATTCATCGCGGTGATCCGTGATCGTCGGCACCTTGTATTGCAGAGAGAGTGGAACCCCACGCTTTGGAGCCTTCTCCCGCAATGGCTGCGGCCCGATCGAGGCGGCCAATCCTCCGTTTTTGGCTTTTGTCCATCCAATATTGGCCCGATCTATGAGCAGGTTCTGGCGAATGCCGAGACCATGTCGAGCAGATTCGAGAACGACCAGACCTTCCTGACTGAAAAGGTCAGCGATCGAAGTTATTGGCCGACTGGTTTCTGTGTCAGTTTCAAAAGAAGCTGCGTCAGGCTCTACCCGTTCAATCTTCTGTTTTCGAAAGTGCGGCTTCCTCGTCAGGCGAAGATCGTTGTCTTCCACGGAACGCCGAGACCTTGGGAGACACTTGTCGAACCTGATGAGCGCTGGGGAACAAGATGGCGCTTCGGGAGAGGTCCGATAGACTGGATCGTCACCTATTTCGCCCAGGCAGACGTCATCTTAAAAGCTCTCGAAACACGTAATCCGCCAGTCACCACCAGGAGTCGATGGAGCGCAGGCAATTCCGCATTCAGCACAAACAATGCGATTATCTATCTGCCGGGACCAGAGGCAAGCCCGCCTCCGTGTGAACCAGCCGCATAATCGGCGTGGGTGCCGAAGCCCCGCGACCATTAGCTACCGATAGCCGTTCAAGCCCTAGTCCCCATAGGTATCAGCAGCGTTTGCTCTCTGCGACGGTGGATCATACGCCGATTGATTCCGAGCGATGGAGCTCTCCATGCAGTATGATGTAATTATCGTAGGCGGCAGCTTCGCCGGGCTGACGGCAGCCAACTATTTGGCTCGGGCTCGGAGAAAAATATGCCTCCTGGATCTCGGGGATCCTCGCCACGGCTTTGCCGCACAACCAACAGGGTTGTGGAGGCGGGACGATGACGATCCGTACAGTGTCCTGCAATGCATGTGGGACGAGGTCGCGACCTATCCAACTGTCACGCTTCATGCCCAAGCAACAGTCAGCGTCCAGGTTAAACAAGGGTCCTTCGTTGTCACCAACTGGTACGGCGAACAGATTGTTGGAAAACGGTTGCTCCTTGCATTCGGCGTCTCCGACATCTTGCCAAACATACAGGGTCTTCCAGAACGTTGGGGTATATCCGTTCTTCCATGTCCTCTTTTTCATGGCTTCGACTTCAGTAAGAAGCCCGTCGGCGTTTTGAACACCTCTTCACGGTCCCCTCAACAGGCGATGCTCTTGTCACAATGGTGCCCGACCACCCTCTTCCTCGATGGCGGCGAGTGCGGTGCGGCGATGAGAAACACCCTTGAGAGACTCAAGATCCGAATTGAAACGGCCCCGGTCAAACGCCTGGCGGGTGATGGATGCAATCTGGCGCGGATCTATCTTGCAGACAACCCGGTTCAACCACTCGAAACCCTGTTTCTCACCCCCCGCCACCAACTCAACAGCGCGATTGCAGAAGAACTGGGATGTGAGATCGAAACCGGCCCGCTCGGTCGTACAATCGCAGTCAGCGATCAGCAGATGACCAGCATTCGCCATGTCTATGCTGCGGGAGATATCTGCAGACAAACCGCAAACATCACACTGGCCTGCGCAGACGGTATGAAAGCTGCGATGGCGATCCACAACTCCCTGGTCTTCGAAACGGATACGGCAGAGTTTGCGTGAACGATGGAACAGCGACATGCTCCCCAGTGGGTCGGACGCCATCATGAAAAGAGTATCGGCGACCGCGGAGACAATGTGCCACCGCTCCCGCACGCCTCATTTGAATGGCAGTTCGAGACGAACGCAGAGGCCGTGGGGAATGCGATCAATAAGATGCAGCCTGCCCCCATAAGCCTGAACAATCTCGGCCACGATCGACAATCCAAGCCCAAAGCCGTCATTGGGTCCGGTTCGCGCCGCATCCAGCTTGAAGAAAGGCTCCATTATCCTTTCCTTGTCTGCCGCCGAGACGCCCGGACCATCGTCCGATATGTCGATTGTCACACCATCACTGTCCTGACGCAGTTCGACCAGAACCGACTGGCCGAATTTGATGGCATTGTCGCAGAGGTTTGTAATTGCTCGTGCCATGGCCAGTGGCGGGCAAGGGGCGATGAGCCGGTTCGGCCCTCGATACTCGACATTGAAGCCGACATCGGCGAATTCGGTGCACACTGTCTGCACAAGGCTCCCGAGATCCGTGCGCTCGGTCACCTCCCGGCGATGACCGTCGCGCAGATAATCGAGACTTTCGGTAAGCAGCCTGTCGAGGCGGCTGATATCTGACAGCATAGCATCGCGAGAACTTCCATCGTCAAGTCTTTCGACCCGCATGCGAAGGCGCGTGAGAGGGGTTCGCAGGTCATGGCTGATGCCTCTCAACATTCTGGTGCGCGATTCAATCATCATCGTAATGCGGTTGCGCATGCTGTTCAGAGCCCTGGCTACAACGACGATCTCCATACTGCCCCGTTCCTCGAAAATGGGTGCCCCGTTGTTGAGGTCGGCGTTCAAGGCAGCATGAGAAATCCGCCGCAGCGGCAACATGATCGACCAGATAGCGAAGGAGCAGAAGAGAAAAAACAACGTCAGAATCGCCACGACATAATAGGTGCCCTGGCCGACAAAGTCGCTGATGAACAAGATGTCGTTCGTGGCCACCGTGGAGACCAGCATCGACGCGTCATCGATCTGCATGGCGACAATACGTCTGTCCCCGAGAAAGGTACGCCAACCTTCAAGGGGAGCAATCAAGTCGTCGGGCGGGAAAAGCCATTCGATGATCATGTCGGATAGCTGCTCATTGGGCGAGGAAGACGCAAATTCGGCCTTCAGAGAAAGCGGCGCGATTGTGAGATCCCAGCCTGAACGCCGCGTAGCAGCGATGATAGTTTCACGCTCGTTTGGCGTCGCGTTTTTCAACACAGTCGCAAATGCATGCAGCCGGCCCGCAAGCTGCTCGATATCTGGTGTTTCGTAGTCGTCTCGGAGCCAGCGTTCGACGATCGGCCCGGCGGTGACAACAATCAGCAGTGCCAGCACCACGATCACAACAATCTGCGCATAGATCGTCTTTGGCGTGAACCACAAAGGCAATTTCATGAAGCCCCTTCCCGATCCGACCTCGCTCCCGTGTCGTGATCTGGCTTTCGAGTTTTCGCCATTCACACTTCTTCGACTGCCGCGGTGAAGGTGTAGCCTCCCAGCCGAACAGTCTGCAGAAGCAACGGCTCGCGAGGGTCGACCTCGATCTTCTGACGCAGACGGCTGATATGGACATCGATGCTGCGCTCGATCGGTCCGGCGAGGCCCGCATGGGTCAAGGACAACAATTCCTCGCGGGTTATCACCCGACCCGGATTCCGGCAAAAGGCCACGAGCAGATCGAATTCGGTGGTCGTCAGTGCGACACGGGCATTTGTCGGGTCATGAAGTTGGCGCCGCATTGGATCGATCTGCCACCCGTCGAAGCGCAGTTTCCGCTGCCCGACCGTTGAAACGAGACCGTAGGATGCGCGTCTGAGCAGGCTTCGGACGCGAGCGACGACTTCTCTCGGACTGAAGGGTTTGGTGACGTAGTCATCCGCGCCCACTTCAAGACCGACAATCCTGTCGATCTCTTCGCCAAGCGCTGTCAGCAAAATAATCGGGATGGTCTTGTCCGCGCGGATCTTCCTGCACAGCGTCAAACCATCCTCCCCAGGTAGCATCACGTCAAGAATGATCAGGTCAAACACATTATTGCGCAGAAGCGACTGCATGACATGACCATCTTCGGCGATCGTCGGCGTCATGCCGTTCTCCCGCATCGTTAATGCCAGGAGTTTGCCAATGTCGGGATCGTCCTCGACGATCAATATCTGCGCATTTGCTGCCGGTGGCTGCATGTCCTTCCCTCTCGCCCTTTCATACAGCATGCCTTCAGCATGAGCGCCTGATATTTCGGTTTGTTACATTTTGTTGCGAACCTTGCCAGAGAAGGAAGGTCGGACCTGGTGGGCCCGACCTTCCCTTCCACTTTGCGTCGCCTGTCATCAGCGACGCCTCTTTGCCCTCAAGCTTCCGCCGACTGGAGGAACGGCCTGCAGCTACGGGCAATACGATCGCCAAGATTTGAGACGATGAGATGCAAGGAGGGAATGACAATCAGTGACAGCAGGGTCGACACAAGCAGACCGCCGATCACCGCAATCGCCATCGGAGAGCGAAACTCTCCGCCATCGCCCACACCGAAAGCCGAGGGCACCATGCCGCCCGCCATGGCAAGCGTTGTCATGATGATGGGCCTCACTCTTTCGCAGCAAGCTTCGATGATGGCTTCGAACCTTGGCAACCCATGCGCTTCACGCTCAATGGCAAAATCCAGGAGCATAATCGCATTTTTTGTCACGATCCCCATCAGCATCAGGATGCCGATGACAACAGGCAAAGACATGGCGTTGCCGCTGATGAACAATCCCGCAGCTACGCCGCCGATCGAAAGCGGGAGTGACGCAAGGATGGTCCAGGGCGCCAGCAAGCTGCCAAACAACAGGATCAGGACGACCAGCACCAGAATAATACCAGACCCCATGGCGATAGCAAAACTTTCGAAAACACTTCCCTCTGTGTCGGAATCTCCCGTGGCCTGGATCCGCACACCATCCGGAAGATCCGTCACGCTTTGAAGCTTCAGCAACCGCTCCATCCCCTGCCCTGATGTCATACCGGCGGCCATATCCGCGCCGATTTCCACGAGGCGGCTTCGATTTGAACGTTCGATGGCGGAAACGGTCTCGTCGAAACTGACGTTAACGACCGCCGTCAGCGGTATGCGCGTTCCATCAGACCGCGCGACTGTCAACAGTTCCAATCTACGGAGATCATCCCGAGATTTGGCGTCAAGTACAGTGCGGATAGGGATCTGTCGGGATCCGTCGAGCATGCTCGGCAAACGGCTGTCGCTATCTCCGACGGTCGACACTCTGATCAGATCGGCAATGTCCGCCGGCGACAGCCCGAGCATGGCCGACTTGTCGGTCTGGACCTTGAAACGGAGTTCGGGTCGCATCGCTGCATTTTCCGCTGCAGGGGAAATGAAGGTTGGATCCGTTGCCATTTCGTTGACGATCCGGTTCGCTGCCTCCTGCACCTTGCTGCCGTCGGTCCCGAGTACGGCAAAGGACATATCACGCCCGCCGCGGCTGTTCAGAAAGCGCAGCTTGGTATCCGCGATCGAGGCGAGACTATTTTCCATATCGGCTTCGATCTCAAAGGATGACCGGGAACGCGCCGACTTGTGCGTGAGATCAATCAGCACAGTGGCAAAGCGAACGTCCTGCTGACCCGACATGCTGGAACCGGCCTGGACGAATACGCCTTCGACCTCCTCAAATTTGCCTATCCGCCGAGAAACTTCATCGGCGACTTCGCGGATTTCCTTAAGAGCTGAACCCGGAGGCAGCTCGATCGTCAACGTCAACTGGCCCGTATCCTCTTCCGGCAGGAAGGCAGTTGGAACCGACATCAGCGCCATCATGGCAAGAGCAAAGGATGCTATTGCCACTCCGACGGTGATCCATCGCCAGCGCAGGCTGAACCGCAACAGGCGTTCGTAGGCGGTGATAAAACGTCCTTTGGGTGCCTCGACCGGAGGACTGCCTGTCATGAAATACGCCGCTAGGATAGGCGTAATCAAGCGTGCCACGAGGAGAGAGAAGAAGACGGCAATGGCGACCGTCAGGCCGAACTCACGGAAATACAGACCAACGACACCGCTCATCATTCCGACCGGCGCAAAGACCGCGATGATCGTGGCCGAGATCGCGATGACGGCCAGCCCGATCTCGTCTGATGCGTCCAGAGCAGCTCGATAGGCTGACTTACCCATGTTGCGGTGACGAACGACGTTTTCGATCTCGACGATGGCGTCATCGACCAGAATGCCGGTCACCAGCGTGATGGCAAGTAGGCTCAGGATGTTGAGAGAAAAGCCGAGAAGCTCCAAAGCGAAAAAGGTAGGGATAATGGAAAGTGGCAGCGCAATCGCAGCCACCACAGTCGCACGCCAATCCCGCAGAAACAGGAAAACGACAATGATCGAAAGGATAGCCCCTTCCCCCAAGGTGTGCATCGCCGAACTGTAGTTGCCGGCAGTATAGGCAACATTGTCGCTTACGAGGCGGAACCCAACATTCGCGTGACCGGCCTCAAGTTCAAGCACGGCATCCGCCACAGTTGCCGCGACGGAAACGTCACTGGCGCCTTGAGTACGATAAACGGAAAAACCGACAACGTCCTTGCCATCCAGCGTCGCAAAGGATCTGGGCTCTGCAATGGTGTCCTGAACCCTGCCCAAGTCGATGAGACGGACAGAGGCGCTAGAGGACAGGGCAATGCGCTGATCTGCCAGGTCCGCGACGGTCCTGGCCGCAGCCATCGTGGTCAGCGCCTGCTCGCGCCCACTGATATCACTTCGACCGCCTGAAGCATCGACCTGCGTTCTGACAAGTGCGTCGTTGACGGTGTTTGCGGACAAGGAAAAGGCGTGAAGCCTGTCGGCATCGAGTTCAATACGGATTTCGCGATCGGCGCCGCCGACACGCTCGATGCGCCCGACCCCCGGTAATCCCTGAAGTTGTCTTGCGACGATGTCATCGACGAACCAGGAGAGTTCAGCGACTGTCATGTCATGGCTGGCGACCGCGTAGGTCACCACAGACTGCCCCTCCTCCTCGACCCGTTCGATGACGGGTTCGTCGATTGACGGCGGCAGATCGGAACGAATCTTGGCTAGGGCGTCACGCACATCCACCATCGCCCTGTCGGGTGTCACCTTGCCGACCTCGAACTCGACCGAAGTCACCGAGCGACCTTGGCTGATTGTGGACTTGAGCTCTTTCAATTCCGGCAGGGACGCAACCGCATCCTCGACTAGCCGGGTAGCTTCGGTTTCCAATTCAGTCGGTGTCGCCCCGGACTGTTCTATGGTGACCTTGACGAGGGGGGTAATGATGGTCGGGAAATAGGTGACCGGCAGGCGCGAGAAGCTGTAGAGGCCGACGATCGTCAGGATGAAAAACAAGAGGACGGATGGCAATGGTTTACGGATTGCCCAGGCCGATAAGTTGGCGTTCATCGACGAATTCCTTCACCAGCATCGGCCGGTAGCAGGGCCTCAGACAGCTCGCGTTGCGTAGTGCCGTCAGCAAATGCAAGTTCGGGGATAGGAATGACGCGGTCCCGATCCTTAAGAAAACCGCCTGCCTTCAAGACGACCATATCGCCATCGCCAACTCCCTCAAGGATTTCCACCAGGTTGTCGCGCTGCGCGCCGACTTTGACATTCCTCACCGAAACAAGATCATTTTTGACGACGTAGACGCTACTGAAGCCTCCGGCGCTTTTGACTGCCGTTCCTGGCACCAGAATATTGGAGCGTTGGGCCGCATCGACCTCGCCGCGGGCATACGCGCCTGGGATGAGTGCGCCATGACCGTTGAGTTCGATCCGGACGGAACCGCTTCTCGTCTTTGGATCCAACCGCGCAGCGGTCAATCGGACAGTGCCGGTCACAGGCACGTCCAGTCCGGGCACGGCGATCCGAGCGGTCATCCCTTCTTTGAGACGGACGAAGCTGGCATCGGTCACCTCCGCAACGAACTCAATTGCGCCATCGCCCGCGATAATGAATAAGGGATCGCCTGAGTTGGAGGTCAGGGCTCCGACATTCGCGCTACGTTCGAGAACAATGCCGGCGCGCGGCGCCCGCACTGTGCATCGCTCCAGCGCCAATTCGATCTCGCGGCGTTCGCTCGCAATCAACCGCTCGTCTCCTTCGGCAAGAGCCAGGGACGACCTCGCGAGTTCCAATTCCGCTATTGCGCGATCATAGGCGGTTTCATGCTCTTCCAGTGTTTGATCCGATACTGCGCCCTTGGGCCGAAGCGAACGGCTTCGCTCAAGCCTCTTCAAGGCTTCACGTGCGCTCACCAGAGCGATATCGACCTTGCTTCTCTCCGCAGCGATTGCGACCTTCGCGCGCTGCATGCTTACCGTATTCTTGTCGAGCGCTAACCTGGTATCCTTGGAGTCTAAGAGCGCCAAGGATTGTCCGGCCTCTACCCGTGCGCCAACCTCGATCAGGATTTCGGCAATCGCTCGCCCCTCGATGGACGGATGAACCTGAATCTCTTCACGTGCGGCCAGCGTGCCGACTACGGCAATCACCTCCTTGACAAGCCCTTGGCGGGCAACGACGACCGTAACTGGCATATGATCCGCCGCTCCCGCTGACACACCGCTGATCGTAAGACCGACACAGCCAGTAAAAGCGAAACTGACAATACGCGAAGCTACTGGCCAGCCCGGTGATGCTTTCCCGTGCATGAAGCCACCTCTCAATTGGCTGCGGAAGGAATGAGCCGCAGACGATCTCGAAGACCGACTCTAGAGATCAGGTCGGCTTATTGGGGTTTCATCGTGTTGCTGTATGTTACGAGACGTGGCCCTTGTCGGGTTAGCCCGTCGTAAAAGGGCCAAGAGCCCACTACAAGTAAAGCCTCGAGAGTTGCGCTATATGGCAAAGCGCCGAAGCCTCATTGCTCTTGAACCATAACGAACCGGCGGCTTGTATGAACTTTTCTAATATTCTGCTTTTGCAGTCGCGTAGCCGCTTTTTCCCAATTACCTAACGCAGGCCAGTCGTCGAGCATACACCACTCGAGAATCGAAAAAGCCTTGTGCAAGAGGCATCTCTTGGCTGACTTCATTCGGAAGGCAGCCCAAAAAACAGGTTGAGCGCCGACTACGCAACGGAGACGACGAACGAACGACGAGATTGACGTTCAACAAAATCGGCAACCTCGTCCTCCCGCAGCGGCGGTGCGTAGAGATACCCTTGGACAAACGTTGCGTCCAGATCACTTACGGCTGCCAATTCCTCGGCCGTCTCCACCCCTTCGACCACGCTCTCAAGCCCCATGTCACGGGCAAGCGTAAGGACCGACTTGACGATTTTGTAGCTCGCCGGCCTCCTGTGCAGATCCGTCACGAAGCTGCGATCGATTTTGATCTTGGTGAGGGGCAGCGCGTGCAAGCGTGTCAGGCTCGAATAACCGGTACCAAAATCGTCAAGGGAAATACCACATCCGAGCTGCCGCAACATCTGGACAGACCGTCGAACTTGCTGAAAATCATGGGCGAATGCAGTCTCAGTAATCTCGAAATCAATCCGATGCGGTGGAAAAGTGCTGCTTTGAATGATGGCTACAAGCGACAGCAAACCCGCTTGAGAATTGAGATCGTGAGCCGAGAGGTTGAACGACAGCCTGAGGGTTGGCGGCCAGGAAGACGCAAAACTGAGAGCCTTCTTGAGAAGGGGTCTTGTCAGCAAGCCCACCATCCCTGCCCGCTCAGCAATCGCGAAAAACTGCGCTGGGGGCACACTTCCAAGCACAGGGTTGCGCCAGCGTGCTAGGGCTTCGAAACCGGAGACGCATCCGGTTCGAATGTTCACGATGGGCTGATAGACGACCGACAGCTCGCTGGCCAGATTGTCCTGCTTGAGCCAGTGTTGAATGCGGGCATCGACATTGATCCGTTTCTCATGTTGCGCGTCGAATAGAACGGCACCACCGCGATGAGCCTTTTTCGCGTGATAGAGGGCGTAGTCTGCGCGGTCGAACAACTGCGCGAGTGAAGTGGCAAGACATGGGAAAACGGCGATCCCGATGGACGCGGAAACATGCACCACGCCTTCCGCCAATTGATAGGGCGCTGCCAATTGCTCTGCAATGCTGTTGGCATCCGCAAGGAGCTGCGCCTCATCGGAAAAGAGTGGCGCAACAACAGCAAACTCGTCGCCGCCCAAACGAAATGCCATGGCGCCTTTCGTGGTGCCGACGAGCCTTTGTCCGACCTCCATCAGCAGTCTGTCTCCTGCCGAATGGCCATAAAGGTCATTGACCGGTTTGAACCCGTCCAGGTCGATCACCATAAGGGCGAGCCGTGTTCCCGCAGCACTGGCCTTACCCAGCTCGACTTCCAAATGCGCAAAGAAGGCACGGCGGTTTGGCATTCCCGTTAGGCTATCCATGTTGGCAAGCAGCATGTTTTCATTGCTCAAAGCCAGGGTTTGCTGCTGGGCCACGATCATGCGTTCGAAATTCCGATAGTTAGTCAACAGGATAGACATCATGCCCGCGCAGACTAAGGCAACGTTGATTGCGATCGCGACGAAGGTGGGCTGCCAGGAAGCAAAGAAGAACAGGATGAACGCGCCATTGACGATAAGAGTGACGATCAGTGCCGCAGAACGCAGATACATCAGACAGAAAATGCAGGATATGACGGTGATCGCCATATAGAATGCGACGTGCGACTGAGCGTAGGGATCGCCGTAGGGCACCAACGAGAATGACCATAGCGTGAATGAGGTCGCGATGGCGCTGGCCAGACGGTTTGTCCGCCGGAGCGCCTTAAATGCAACCGTTGGGTGGGGATCGATGCCGCGTGTTCTCCACCAGAACAACACCCTCAACAAGCAGGCTACAGAAAGGAGAGCAGGTATCCCTACCGCCAACCAGAACGGCGCCACCGATACATGCGTCGCGGACAGTGCCCACGTGCTTGATAGCAAGATGAGGTACATCATTGGGAGCTGCCTCGAGAAGGCTCTATATTGGGCCTTGAGGAGTTCCGGGTTGTCAGCCCTCACAGACATGAATTCCAGGAGGCTTCGTTTCATATCGGCACAGCGCATCGGCAAGACTCTTGATTACGGAGCCCGATAATACCCAATGTAAATTTCCTGGAAGGAAAGACTCAAGGTAAATTAAATGAAAACGATCCAAATATTTGGCACTGCCAATGCGCTAATGAATAGTCCGATGATACACCTTAAATTTAAATAAAACCCGCCATCTTGGTCTTGGCAACCGTTCAGGAAAGAGCGGCGAGCGTTCCGTGCGCCATCAACTGGATGTCAACGAGGCTGGCGAGTTTGGTCAGTTTGGCAAGTTCGCTTTCCGTAGCCTGCCGGGGCTCTCGTCCGATCACACAGAGCGCACCCACTCCATTTGTCAGCTTTATTCCCGCATAGAAACGAATGCGGGGTCCGGACGTGACAAGCGGATTTCTCTGAAACCGGCTATCCTTGGTTGCATCTTCCACGACCATCAAATTTGGAGTCTCGATGGTGTATGCGCAAAATGACTGGCTGCGAGGTGTTTCCTTAGTATCGAGACCCACGATCGTCTTAAACCACTGGCGATCGCGATCAATCAAGCTGACGGCAGCGATACTGGCACCGGGAAACAGGCTTAGCGCCTGTTCCGCCAGCTCACGAAACTTCCTGTCCTCAGGGGTATCCAGTATGGCAAGCTCTTGGACCCGCTTCAGTCTCTGCGCTTCCTGATCTGCGTCCATGATTGTCTTCCTTTGTTCGTATGCTCAAATCGCAGCCGGTTTGTGGAGGCAGCAGCCGTTGCGCGGATCTGATTATAGAGGCGGATTCACCGCCCTGTGCTTCTCAGAGGTACTACGACCGAGCGTGTGTTCCGGCCGTCATGCGACTGCCCTGTTGAACTCGGCTGCCATTCGTGTTCCTCACCTCCGACACGAAATTCGTTGATCAGTGACGACAGTTCCGCTGCGGCATTGCGCAGCCGCTCGGCGGCGTCTGTCGCCTTGCTCAGCATTGCGGCATTCATCTGCGTCACCTGGTCCATATGGTTGACAGCAACATTGACCTCAGCCAGACCCGTTGCCTGCTCCTGCGAAGATCGAGCCATCTCGGATAGGACCAGGTCGATTTCTCCGACTTTGGCGGTAACAGCCTGGAGAGCCGCCGCAACTTCACCTACCAACTTCACACCGCGCTTCACCTGATCAGAGCTGGAAGAGATTAGGGTCTTAATTTCCTTGGCCGCCTTCGCGGATCGCTGGGCGAGCTCGCGTACCTCCTGCGCCACCACGGCGAAACCTTTCCCGGCCTCTCCCGCGCGTGCTGCCTCGACGCCGGCATTCAGCGCAAGCAGGTTTGTCTGAAAGGCGATTTCGTCGATGACGCCGATAATCTGAGAGATCTGGTTTGAACTATCATCGATCTCAGCCATGACAGCCGCTGTCTGCTCCATGACCACTCCGGAATGTTCTGTTCCACTTCTGGCACCAGAGGCAGCAAGGGCTGCCTCCAGAGCACCTTCGGCGCTTCGCTTGACGGTGGCAGTAATTTGATCGAGAGCTGCAGCCGTTTGCTCCAGGCTCGCAGCCTGCTGTTCAATGCGCCGCGACATATCGTCGGAAGACTGCGAAATCTCGGCAGTGCCAATCGCCATCACCGATGAGCTCGACGCAACCTTTCGCATCGTGGCCTGAAGGCGCTCGACCGACGTATTGTAATCCTGTCGCAGCGGTTCGAACGCAGGTTCGAACTTTTCGTTAAGGCGATATTCGAGATTGTTGTCTGCCAAAGCGGCCATACCGACAGCGACTTCGGATATCGCACGCACACGGCCGGTTATATCAGTCGCGAATTTGACGATCGAGGTGACGTCGCCGTTGTGGTCGAAAATGGGGTTGTAAGACGCCTGAATCCAGACCTCACGTTTGCCCTTTCCGAAGCGACGGAACTCCGCCGCGACATAGTCACCGGAGCGCAACTTTTGCCAGAATGCGCGATACTCGTCGGACTGCGCCGACGCTTCATCGACGAACATACGGTGGTGCTTGCCCTTTATTTCGTCCAGGCGATATCCGAGCAGTGAGAGGAAGTTTTCATTGGCATCAACAATTTCGCCAGTTGGTGTGAACTCGATAACGCCTTGAACCCTGGAGACCGCAGCCAGCTTTGCCTCAAACGCTGCGTTCCTGCGATGGTTTTCAGAAGTATCCGTGGCGACCTTCACAACCCGGGTGACCTTCCCGCGCGAATTAACGATTGGATTGTAGGAGGCCTGGATCCAGACAGCTCGCCCGCCCTTGCCTACGCGGCGATACTCTTTCCGATCGAATTCACCTTTTCGAAGGTTCTGCCAGAAATCAAGGTATTCCGCAGACTTTGCATAGTCGGGATCAACAAACATGCTGTGGTGCTTGCCGACAATCTCGGACGAAGCGTACCCCATCGCCTTGCAGAAGCAGTCATTCGCCCAGAGAATAGTGCCGTCAGGTTTGAATTCGATAATCGCCAAGGATTTATCAAGTGCATTCATCAGGCCAGCGGCCTTGCTATTGAACAAGCCAAAAGAGCTTCGCATTCGAGTAACAGCCCTGATTGATCCGATCGTCCATCGACGCAGCGATACACGTTATGCGCTTGTTGTTGATGCGGGATTAACAGAAACGGCCAGCTGGGTTCAAAGACGCCATTTTGCTGGCTCATCGGCAGCGTCGTTGACTGCGCACCCTCGGATCATCTGACATGCTTTAAGACACTGCTCCTTCTGTTGGAAAGCGTTCGCATCGACGTCGCACATCGCTTCTCTGCCGCTTGGCGGCTGGCGTCGGCTAGGAATGTTCGAATGTCCGAAACATTTACCATATTCAGCAACTTTAACTAAAGGTAGCAGTGCTAGTGTGACGCATTACCTTGGATGGTTAGGCGATGACGCTCGAGCTGCAAAATCTCATCCTAGAAATGATTGCTCGTGGCGATCCACTGAGGGCGACCATTGAGCGGCTTTGTCTTGAAGCGGAGGCACTTGTACCAGGGACCGTCTGTTCGGTCTTATCCTTGGAAGGCGGACGGCTTTATGCACTCGCAGGACCATCACTCCCGCAGGCCTACTGCAAAGAGCTTCACAACCTTTCCATCGGTCCACTTAGGGGTTCATGCGGTACTGCAGCTTTCCATGGTGAACCTGTTGCCGTCACCGACATTGAACACGACCCCCGTTGATCAGATTTCAAGCATCTGGCCCTGCCTCTAGGTTTCAGGGCGTGTTGGTCTACGCCAATCTTCAGCAATGGGCGGGTCATTGCCACGTTCGCCTTTTATTTTCGCGAGTGCCGAGGCCCCAATGGAGTTGAGCAAACCATCGTAAATGCCTGCATCCATTTATGCACTTTGGCGATCGAGCGGGAAGAGCGGGTCCGCGAGCGTCAGCGCCTCACATATACCGACGCATTGACGGGTTTACCGAATCGCGCTCGATTCAGCGAGGTTTTGTCAGAGCAGGTTGCGCGAGAGCACAGCGTCAGCGCGATCTTGCTTGCGGACCTCGATAACCTTAAGGTGGTAAACGACACTTTCGGACATGTTGCTGGAGATCAGCTTATCGAATTGGTTGCCACGCGGATTGCTTCCGTCTGTCAACGGCGGAGTAAAAACCGGCCACGGGGCGGAGCAAAAGTCGGCCACTTTGGCGCACGGTTGAGACCGCCGGGAGGGCGTAGCCCGAGCGGGGGTCTCAACCGTGCGCGGCGATTTTCTGAAGGGCTTCAGCCGGCCTTTCGGGCGCGGCTTTGGGCGAGACGATAGCTTTCGCCGTTCATCTCGAGGATGTTGACGTGGTGGGTGATGCGATCGAGCAAGGCGCCGGTCAGACGCTCCGATCCCAAGGTCTCCGTCCATTCGTCGAAAGGCAGATTGCTGGTGATCAAGGTGGCGCCGCGCTCGTAACGCTGGGAGATCAGCTCGAACAGCAGTTCGGCGCCGGTCTTTGATAGTGGCACAAATCCCAGCTCATCGATGATCAGCAGCTTGTAGGCGGCCATCTGCTTCTGGAACCGGAGCAGACGCCGCTCGTCGCGCGCCTCCATCATCTCGCTGACCAGGGCCGCCGCCGTCCTGAAGCCGACGGACAGGCCCTTTTGGCAGGCGGCCAGGCCGAGACCGAGCGCGACATGTGTCTTGCCGGTTCCACTGGGGCCGAGAGCGATAACATTCTCGCGGCGCTCGATCCATTCGCAGCGCGCCAGCTCCAGCACCTGCATCTTGTTGAGCTTTGGGATGGCTGTGAAGTCGAAGCTGTCGAGGCTTTTGACGACCGGGAATTTGGCCGCCTTGATCCGACGTTCGACCTTGCGGCGGTCCCGTTCGATCATCTCCCGTTCGGCAAGCCGGAACAGGTAGCCGACATGATCGACGCCTTCGGTGGCGCATAGCCGGGCCAGCTTCTGGTGCTCGCGCTGGAAGGTCGGCAGCTTGAGGGTTTTGAGATAGTGGCCAAGCAGGATCTCTGGCGCTTCGCTGCTCATGCCGCTTCTCCCGCATCAGATGACAGGAGGCGCATATACGCCTTTGCTGACGTCTTCTCGACAGTCGCCCTCGGCAGGTAGGGATAGATCGCCAGGTCCAACCGCGGCGGCCGGCGCTCGACCCGGCACAGGATCAGATGCTTGACGGCGTCGAAGCCGATCGCGCCGAGCTGAATGGCCTGCTTCACCGCCGCATGCAGGTCGGCAAAGTCGAAGCTTTCCAGCAGGCGCAGAACCTGCACGTATTCTCGCCGCCCATGCTTGGCCATGCGGCCTTCCATCAGCCGGCGCAGCGTCGCGAACTCGTCCGGCAGATCCCAGCCCTGTAACGGAGCTGCCTGATCCAGAGAATTGATCTTCCGCTCGATCAGCGGCAGGTAATGGACGGGATCGAAGACGACGTCTTCCCGTTCCCAGCATCGCGGATGACGCACGATGATCTCGCCGCGGCAGCCGATCACCACCTCATTGACATAGCCCCGGACCCAAACATCCTAGTGGCCGTAGGCGACCGGCACGGAATAGTCGTTCGTCTTGTAGCGGGCCAAAGACTGCGCCGTGACCTTTGTGCTGACCTGGTCGCAGGCGTCGAAGGGCGATGCCGGCAAGGGACGCATGGCCGCAAGATCGCGCTGCAGCCGTTCGCCAATCGTCTCGCTCTCGCCCCGCAGCTTGTCGCGCTGGCGTTTGCGGCACTGCTCTTCCAGAAAAGCATTGAACGCATCCCATGTCGGGAACTGTGGGATCGGTACCATGAAGTTGCGCCGGGCATAACCGACAAGGCCCTCGACATTCCCTTTATCGTTGCCCCTCCCAGGACGGCCATAGCGATCGCGGATCAGGTAGTGGGACAGGAACCCGCTGAACAGCGCCGCCCGCTTGCGTGTGCCATCGGGCAGGATCTTTGCCACAAGGCAGCGACCATTGTCATAGACGATCGACTGCGGCACGGCCCCGAAGAAGGCGAACGCGTGGATGTGGCCATCCACCCAGGCCTCGGCCACCGCCGCCGGATAGGCCCGCACGTAGCATCCGTCGCTATGCGGCAGATCCAGCACGAAGAAGCGGGCCTTCTGCTCGACGCCGCCGATCACCACAGTCGCCTCGCCGAAGTCGGCCTGCGCGTGTCCGGGCGGATGCGACAGAGGCACGAACACCTCCTGCCGACGCTGATCCCGCTCGCGCATGTAATCCTTGATGATCGTGTAGCCGCCGGTGAACCCGCATTCGTCGCGCAGGCGGTCGAACACCCGCTTGGCGGTATGGCGCTGCTTGCGCGGCACCTTCAGATCCTCATCAAGCCAATGCTCGATCGTCGAAACGAATGCATCCAGCTTCGGTCGCCGGATCGGTAATCGCCGCTGATAACCAGGCGGCGTTGAATAGGTCACCATCTTGGCCACGCTGTCGCGCGATATGTTGAAATGCTTTGCAGCCTGACGCCGGCTCATCCCTTCAGAGACGGCCAGGCGAACCCTCAGATAGAGTTCCACGGTGTAGATCCCCACGCCCTCCTGCTGTCGTCGCAGAAGGGTAAACAGGTGGCCGGGTTTTAGTCCGGCGCAAGCAGGACTATCCCGCCGCTTCCGTGGCCGACTTTTGCACCGCCGCTCTCACCTTCCGGCGTCGAAGAGAGTGCGAGCTTGGTGGTCATTCGATGTCCTTCGATGTTGTTTCCGCTCCTGCGAGCCTCCTGATCATCGACAGACGTCGGACCGCCGAAACTCCGCTTTCTGATCTCATATTCGGATTTTCGAGCAGACCATGTGATCGGGGATTGACACCTTCCATAATCGTAGACATTTTATATCCACGATTAGGAGATGCAACATGAAACTGAGCGAAGGCGTCGAACAGGCCATCCACTGCACGGCATTCCTGGCGGGGCTGTCGGAAGACGGCGTCCTGTCAGCGGCGGCCCTGGCGGAACTACACGGCGTATCGACGAGCTATCTGCTGAAGCATCTGCAGGCGCTGTCCAGTGCGGGCATCGTTGCGACGACGTCTGGGCCGAAGGGTGGCTATCGGCTAGCCAAGGCGCCTAAGGACATCAGTCTTCTCGACATCGTCCTCGCGGTCGAAGGACCGGCACCCGCCTTCCGCTGTGCCGAGATCCGTCAGCGGGGGCCGAACCCTCTGCCGCAGCGCTACTTCACCAAGCCCTGCCAGATCAACGCTGCGATGCTGAAGGCCGAAAAGGCCTATCGCGCAGAACTCGCCAAGGTATCCGTCGCGGACCTTCTGGCGGATCTCGGCGCAGACGACGACGGTGGTATCGCCGCCCGCGGATGCGCCTTCCTCGAACTCCACGAACGCAAGACGGGCAATCGCACCTCGTCATAGGAGAAAGCACCATGAGCAAGATGAAGAAGGTCGTCGTCATCGGCGGCACGGGCCTGATCGGCTCGAAGGCAGTTAAACTGCTTCAGGACGCAGGCCACGAGGCCGTCGCCGCAAGCTCGCGTAACGGCATCAACGCCTATACGGGAGAAGGACTTAAGGACGCTCTCGCAGGAGCGGACGCCATCATCGACGTGTCGAACATGATGTCGTTCGACGAGGCCGTGATCACCGACTTCTTCGGCACGTCGAGCCGCAACCTAACCAGCGCGGAAAAGGCCGCGGGCGTGCGTCATCACGTTGTTTTGTCGATCGTCAATGCCGACCAGCTCGCTGCCAACCCCTATATGGCGGGAAAGCTGGCGCAGGAAGAGGCGGTCGCATTGTCGGGCCAGGCCTATACCATCGTCCGAGCAACGCAGTTCCACGAGTTTCTCGATACCCTGGCCGACGCCTATGCAGCCGACGGCTTGGTGAACGTGCCGGATATCGACTTCCAGCCGATTGCTGCCGACGATGTCGCCGGGGCCTTGGTCGAAGTCGCGCTGGGCGAGCCGAAGAACGGGACGGTCGACCTTGCGGGACCGGAGCGGTCATCGTTCGAATCCTTCATCCGGACCTATCTCGATGCGAAGGGCGACGCCCGACCGGTGCACGCCGACGCCTCCGTCGACTACTTTGGCGCGTCCGTCGTCGCAGGCTCTCTTGTTCCCGGCGGAGACTTCATCAAAGGCCGCGTCACGGTCGCCGAATGGCTTAAGGCATAGAAGGAGCGCACGATCATGAAGACCATTGCATATGCGGCTGCGGCACTCGCGGCCACCCTTGCCACCGCGTCCGCTCACGATGTCGCTAAGCCAGGACTAGCCTACGATACGAAGGACGCCAAGGTGACGCTCGTCTACGAGCATCCCCTGCCCGACGTCCCTGGCAAGAGCGTCAAGGGCGTGCTCGTCGAATACGGGCCGGGCGGGTACAGCTCCGCTCACACACATGCGAAGTCCGCACTCATCTACGCCACGGTTCTCGAGGGAGCGATCCAGAGTGCCGTCAACGGCGGCGAGACGAAGACCTTTACCGCCGGTCAGAACTTCACCGAGCTGCCAGGCGACCGCCATGACGTCAGCGCCAATGCCAGCAGGAGTGAGCCGGCGAAGCTGCTCGCCGTCTTCGTCGTCGATACCGACGACACCGTCCTGACGACGCCGCGCAAGCCATAGCGCTACCTACCAGATCCACCCCCTCACCTACCGCACAAGCAACGACGGTTTCACCGGCGAACGGAGAACCGCGTCCACAAGAAAGGAAAACAATATGTCCCGCATGAACTGGTCCGAAGTCGCCCCCGACGGCGCAAAGGCGCTGTTTGGTGTCCACCACTACGTCACAGCTAAGACGAACCTGCCGGCCGAGCTGATCCACCTCGTCTTTCTGCGCGTGTCACAGATCAACGGCTGCGCCCACTGCATCGACATGCATAGCCGTGATCTGCGCAAGACGATGTCCGTCGACAAGATCGCACTGGTGCCGGTGTGGGACGAGGTGCCTCATCTGTTCAATGATCAGGAGCGCGCCGCTCTCGCCTGGGCTGAGGAGGTGACGAATGTCAGCCAGACTCACGCGTCGGACGAAGCTTATACCGCTGCCGCTGCCGCTTTCGAACCCAAGGACCTCGTCGATCTGACGATCACGATCGCCGCGATGAACGCCTTCAACCGACTTGGTGCGCCGTTCCGTCTTCCGGTTGCGGCAAAGGCCTGATCGCGCCGCAACGCTCCGAAGAAGCCGGCCTGCCGGTCCGTTCGTGGTCCGGCAGTTACTTCAACTACAGCGGCGATGAGACCATTCTCGTCGTCATCTCCCAAAGACGGAACGCGTTTTCGGGATCGACCGCGTATCTCGCCACGCCTTTGAAGGGCCCAGGTCCGCGCTCGTCGACGACTGGGGCTTCCTGACAGTCGTCGAAATATCTTCCGGAAATGCCCTCTACCAGAGACGAACCCGCCAGCAGCACCGACGTGGCGGCCCCCTGCTCTATCGTCTTGCGCAGATGCTCAGGCGTTCGGAGACCGCCGGTGTGTTTCTGAAGACCCGTTGCAATTGCTCCGGGATTGAGCGCATTGGACGTGATGCCGTCGCTGGCCCAGTTCTTGGTGATTCCGACGGACATCAGGATGCAGGCTGTCTTTGACTGCCCATAGGCAAGCAGCGGATCGTACGGAATGAAGCGGAAGTCCGGATCGTCCCAGAATACCGGCGCAAAGAGGTTGCCGGTCGAGGCGACCGAAACGACACGGGCACCATTTGCCTTGGCCAGATGCGGACGCAGGCCGAGTGCGAGCGCGAAATGCCCCAGGTAGTTCGTGGCGAACTGCATCTCCCGTCCTTGCGCATTCCGCTGCAATTCCGGAATGGCCATGACACCCGCGTTGTTGACGAGGACGTGCAGAGGCTCGTTCCAGCTCTCTGCGAATTCCTTCACGGAAGTCAGGTCGGCGAGGTCGAGGCGACGAACGCGGAGGCGGGATTCAGGCATTGCGCGCTTCAGCTCCGCGACAGCCCTTTCGGCTTCATCCGGTCGGCGGGCCGCAATCGTCACAGCCGCGCCTGTTGCGGCGAGAGCGCGGCTCGTCTCCAACCCGATGCCTGCGGCGCCACCGGTCACAATGACATTCCGGCCGGCAAGGTCAATACCCTCCAATACATCGGCGGCGGTCGACGAGAACCCAAACGGGATGGGTGATGTCATGGTCATTCTCCTTCAGACATTCGGCTTGCCCAAAAGATAAGCACGTGGCATTCGTGAACTAGATGATCACCGTTACACGCAATGATGAGATAATTCGAACAGTCAGCACGCTCCCACCCGGCGAGCTAGCAGCGTTCCTTGCCGTTGCCGAGCACGGTGGGTTTCGTGCCGCGTCAAGGACGCTCGGCCAGACGCCGTCGGCGCTGAGCCACGCGGTCGCCGGACTTGAGAGACGTCTAAAGGTGAAGCTCTTCCACCGTTCGACCCGGAACGTATCTCTGACGGAACCGGGGCGGAGACTTGCTGAGAGACTGATGCCGGCGCTTGCGGAAGTTGGCCTCGCGGTCGAGGAGCTGCACGACCAGACTGCCTCGTTGTCCGGACTCGTGCGGATCAACTGCGACGCCAACGCCGCCGAGCAGGTGCTAATGCCGCTGCTGACCCGCTTCATGAAGCTTCAGCCCGCAGTGCGATTTGAGGTTAGGTCAGAGGGAAGACTGGTCGACATTGCTGAAGGAGGATTCGACTGCGGTGTGCGTGCAGCGGAACTCGTCCCGAGCGAGATGGTCGCGATCCCGATCGGTCCGGACCAGCAGCATATCGTCGTGGCATCGCCCGCCTATCTCGATAATGCGCCTCCCCTCGCAAGCCCATCGGATCTCTCGCTTCACCAGTGCATCCAGCTCCGGATGGCCGGTGGGTCGATCTACCGCTGGGAGTTTCAGCGTCGCGGCGAGGAGATCGTCGTAGCAACGACAGGCAACCTCGTCGTCGACCAGTCCCGACTTCTCCTGGCGGCGGCTCTGGACGGTTGCGGGCTTGCTTATGTCACAAGATGGATGGCGGCTGACGCAGTCGCCGACGGGAGACTCCGGCAGGTGCTATCCGAATGGACCCCGCCCTATCCCAGCCTCTGCCTTTACTGCCCGAGACACAGTCACATAGGGGCGGCAATGCGCGCGTTTCTTGACTTCCTGAGATCCCGGAGGTCCAATCCAAAATGCTCTTGAGCAGAATCGGACTCTCGGCACCCTATTTGTCTGAGCCACTTCCAACGAGATCAGCAGCTTGGCATTCAATTCAAGTACGTCTATTCGCCCAACGGAAGTTCAATTTCTTCGCGGTTTTTCTTTGCGCCATCGATTAGGACCGTTTTGAACCGGTCTGCATCTGGTGCCGGCAGCATCCCCGCCCCAATTCGGATAGCGTCTTGCCACGCAGGGCCGCGCTCCCATGCTTCGTTGTAGACGAGGGCCAAGTCGGCGGATCGCCTTGTCTGCTGCAGCGCCTCAAAAAGCAGCGCGGCCTGGCGAATGTCCTTCTCGCGCTTCGCTGGCCCTTGCCCGTCAGTGTGCCGACGGCTGGCGACTATGAGCTTATGGACGGCATACCGAGCCGGATCAGGGACAACGACTGGGATGCCGCTTCGGTGGAGCAGGATTGTCCTTACCGGGTCCCTGATGAGAAAGTCGAGAAAGCGTAGTGGATCCGCGCTAGCGCCGCCAAGAGCAGGCATCTTCGCCGGCTGATCGACGTAGTCGTCCGAGCCACGGTTCGATGTCAGGAATTCAACTCTGTAGCCGTCGGCATTCTGAAACGCTGACGAGGCCCCTGATCCCGATCTATGTGGAACGGGCCGGAAACTGGCGTCGACGTGCTGCAGCAACTCCACGATCGGAGGCAGACTATCTTCAACCTCTCGACTGATGGCATAATCCTGAGCGATGTCCGCATCGCCGGTCAGTATGGCAGCCATGGGAAGGCGCACGCCCAGCAGCCCTGAATAACATTGAAAGGCCACCGTGCCGATGAGAACGCCACGGAGTCGAAAGAGCCCCCCATCGGCAAGAGCTTCGACAATGTCGCCCGACATGGCGTCGGGGGAAATCATCCCACCTTCGCGGGTCAGGGTATTTACCAACCGCCTGCGAGCGCGTAGGTCGTCCTTGTCCCGCTTATGATCAGATACGCGTTGTGCTATATCCGGATCGTCAGCAGGACCAACATAGCGACGTTTGGTGCCACCGTGTCCATCCGGGATGTCGAAATACCAATACTTGCGTCCCTTGATGTTCGCGGGGGTAAATCGACCCTCTGGAGAGAAATCAGCCGTCCAAGCGGCGTCGAGCGAGCGCTGACCTAGCTCGGCGAGCATAGTCTGGTACATGAGGTCGACGGATTTCATAAGCTCGACTCTGGCGTTATACTGTTTTTCAAAAACAGTATAACGCTCGAAAGGATAGGTCGCAATACGGGACGCGAGTTCTCCGCCTTGATGGGAATCGAACCAGCGACCCGGGCGGTGTTGGTGGGCCACGAAACCGCTAACGCGTTACACAAAAACACCAATTGCTAATCAGGGCACGGGCCGAGGATCGGCGACATCAGCTTGATGTGGGCATCAAACCGTTTCAGTACTTTATTGGGAAGAACATCTGACCAAAATTCTCTGAAACTCATCCAAGTAAAAACCCAAGCAACGTCATATATAATGGCTGGATAGCCGCGCCTGGCAAAGTTTACAAATGGTCGAGAATGAAATCTATATTCCGGCAGCCCGAACGAAAAACAGGATCTTTCAGAAGCTCGCGCTAGCTTGGCTAAATTTCACAGTCGATTCTTGTTCGAGGGCGTCGAGGCGGATACCCCTTTGCATCATTCAGACGTCAGGTCGGAAAAAGCTTGCCTTTGGCGAAAGCACTCAGGCTCATCACGACAAGAAGCGCAATCGCTAGGTTGACGGAGACGAAGATCGAAAAGGCTAGGTCAGCGACAATGCCCGCGTCACCTCGAACGGCCATGCGGATCATTGCTGTCGACAGCGCCGTCAGCCCGAAAGAATAGGCCCAGTAGGCTGCGGTGAAAGGCTGGTGCATAACCCATGGCAGTGTTCTGATCATCAGCAGCAGTTGCAAAAGCGCGTAACCGAGCATGGCATGCGCCAGCATGTCGGGCGCGCCCGAAGTCGCGCTGAGATAGGCAACGGCGCCCACCGCCGGAGGGGCGAGCTGAATACCGATCGTCGGGCGCAACGGCTCCGCAAGGCTTGGCGCCGTCAGCAGGCGGTTCAGAAGCACCGATTCAATCGCGAGCCAGGAAAAGAACCCCGCACCGAAGGCCAGTTGGGCGATGTCAGAATAACCCAGTGGCGCACCTGCGATCGCCACGACATAGGAACCCGCAACGGTGGGGAGATAAAGAACCGCCGTTGTTGCGGTCGGCTCGCGCCCACCCGCCCACAGGCCACCAGTACGCCACACCGCAAAGCCCACCGTCCACAATGCGCCTAACCAGAAAAGCAAATGGGCGACGGTGCTGGAGTATGGCAGGCAAAGCGCCGCTACCAGCATCGTCGAGACGCCGATCAGACCCACAAAACAGCATTGGACCGGGTGTTCAATTTCAGACAGCGCCTTCTGGCGCAGGTAGATCCATTTGCAGGCATAGCCGATCAGCAGCAAGATCC